>DASSXJ010000325.1 GCA_035703895.1 bacterium
GTCGTTGACGACCATTACGGGGAAGTCCTCGACCACTAGGCGGTGAATTGCCTCCGCGCCGAGGTCGGGGAACGCGACGACCTGGGCTTCGCGGACACGTTCGCCGAGCAGCGCCGCGGTCCCCTCGACGGCGCCGAAGTAAACTGCCTGGAACCTCTTGATGGCCTCGCGGACCTCTTGGGAGCGCCGGCCCTTGCCGATCATGCCGCGGATCCCATAAGCGATCAGCGCGGGCGTATAGGCGTCCATCCGGGAGGCCGTCGTAGGCCCTGCCGACCCGATGGGCCGTCCGGGCCGGGCGGGCGTGGGACCACAGTAATAGATGACCTGATCCCGGAGGTCCACCGGGAGCGCCTTCCCGTTCTCGAGCAGCCGAGCCAGCCGCTCGTGCGCTGCGTCGCGCGCGGTATAGACCACCCCCGAGAGAAGCACTTCGTCGCCAGCACGGAGGCGTGCCGCATCGGTTGCCCCGAATGGCGTACGGAGAACGATGGGCGTCACAACACCACGCGACCTGAACGATGGGAGTGACAGTCGAGATTTATCGCGACGGGCAGGCTGGCAATGTGCGTGGGATGGACCTCGACGTGGACGGCGAGCGCGGTGACCCGCCCGCCGAATCCCGCCGGGCCGATCCCGAGGTCGTTGATTCGGCGAAGGAGGTCGGCCTCCAGTTCGGCGAGGCTCGGCTCGGGATGGGGCTGTCCCACCGTTCTCAGGAGCGCGCGCTTGCTCAAGAGGGCGGCCCGCTCGAATGTCCCGCCAAGTCCAACGCCCACGATCAGCGGCGGGCTCGGATTGGGGCCCGCCTCGGAAATGCACCGAGTCACGAACTCCGCGGCCCCCGCATATCCTTCCGAAGGTGTCAGCATCGCGAGCCGGCTCATGTTGTCGCAGCCGGCCCCCTTGGCGAGCATGGCGAGTTCAAGCCGGTCTCCCGGGATAATCCGATAGTAGACGGTCGCCGGTGTGTTGTCCTGCGTGTTTACACGATCGAGCGGTCCCCGGACGATCGATGCGCGCAGATATCCGTCGCGGTACCCCTGCCGCACCCCCTCATTGATGGCGCCCTCCAAATCTCCATTGGTCACGTGCAGGTCCTGGCCCAGATCCGCAAAGATGACCGCCGTCCCGGTGTCCTGGCAGATCGGGAACCAGTCTTTGCGGGCGACGCGTGCGTTCTCGAGCAAACGGTCGAGGACCGAGCGCCCAATCTCAGACTCCTCGATCGCCCGCGCGCGCTCGAGGGCGGCCAGCATGTCCGAACCCATCTGGTGGTTGATCCGGATGGAGAGATCGCGGACCGCCTCGGTGATCGTAGCTGCGTTGAGCGTTCGCACCGGTCGACGGTCGCGCGGGCACCAGGGACGCCCGCTAGACGACTCCCTCCTCGGCAAGGCGTTGGAGCGCCGCATCGTCGAGCCCCAGCCACCGGCACAGGATCTCGTGGTTGTGCTCGCCGAGCCTCGGGCCGGCATGGGTCACTGCACCCGGGGTCTTGGAAAACTTCGGGACGACACCCACCATCCGGATCTCCCCCAGGTCTGGATCCTGCACCGCGATGACGTCCTGACGCGCGGCGTACTGGGGATCGTCTAGGATGCGAGGCACATCGTAGACAGGACCGGCCACCGCACCGCTCTCCTCGAGCCGATCGAGGATCTCCTCCTGTCCCCGCGCCCCCATCCACGCGCTGATGATCGCGTCCAGCGCTTCGCGGTGCTGGATCCTCGCGGTGTTGTCCTTGAATCGATCGTCTTCGAGCATGTCGGGACGGCCGATGGACGCGGCGAGCCGTTCGAAGACGCGCTGACTGGTGGCCGAGAGGGCGATCCATGTGCCGTCTCCCGATCGGTAGAGATTGCGGGGCGCGGCGTCGGAGAAGGAGTTGCCTGCGCGCTCCGCGAGAAGGCCGAGCGCGCTGTACTGGGTGACGTAGGGAACGAGAAGCCGGAACAGGGGCTCGTAGAGGCTGACGTCGATCACCTGGCCCCGCCCCGATGCCGCGCGGTGGTGGACCGCCGCGACGACGCTGAGGGCACCTGTGAGGCCGGCGATCTCATCGGCGAGCGGCATCGGAGGCAGCAGCGGAGGGGAATCAGGGAATCCATTCAGCGTCACAAACCCGCTCATCGCCTCCGCGACGGTGCCGAACCCCGATCGGTGCCGGTACGGACCCGTCTGCCCGAATCCCGAGATCCTCAAGATCACCAGCGCGGCGTTTCGTGCGAGCAGCGCCGCGGGGGCAAGCCCCCACCGTTCGAGCGTGCCGGGGCGAAAGTTCTCAACGAGCACATCCGCGTGTTGGGCGAGGTCGAAGAGGAGTTGTTGTCCGCGAGGTTGGCTGAGGTTCAGGGTGACCGACTTCTTGTTTCGGGAGACGACCTTCCACCACACGGACTGTCCTGAGACGAACGGCCCCCATGAGCGCAGCGGATCGCCGCCCTTTGGATGCTCCACCTTGATCACAAGCGCCCCCAAATCGGCGAGCATCGAGGTCGCGGTTCCCCCCGAGATGATCGTGGAGAGATCCACTACGGTGAGGCCGGTCAGGGGACCGGTGGCGGTCGGGTCGTTGGGTGTCGGCATGATCTTCGCTCGGATAACGGCTCCCGTGGCGGTCGGGCTGGCTACGCGCGAAGTTGTGATTCCCGCACGCGCGGTGGTGTCCCTCCCCTACAGCACCGGGGTCCTCAGCATCGTCTCGCGCGCTGCGCGGGCGGCCTCGGGAAGTACACCGTTCGGGAGCCCCTCGATGTGCGCCAGGATCTCGGCAGCCTGCCAGATCAGTCGCTGTAGATCTCCCTCGGGAATGCGATGCCGCCTCACCACATCTTCCCACGGTCGACCCGCGGCCCATGCCCCGACCACGGCCGCCCGCTGGAATGCCGGCGCCGGGCCGCCCCCTACCGGGTCAAACTCTCGCACGACCGGGTCCTCAGGCAATCCGGCGGCGCTGAATCGCTTGTTGATCCTGGCCACGATCCCCCTAAGCGCGACAATCGCTCTCCGAGCCTGGTGGGCAGCCGCGGGGGGAAGCGCCGTCCCCAGCAGGGAGTCCTGAGGGGCCGCCTCGTTCCACCGGCTCCGGCCATCGATTCGCCAGCGGTGGCGACCGTGCCGGTCGTGCGATCCGCCCCGGCGGAGTGGAGGGCCCACTCGCTCCGTGCCGAGCGCCGCGGCCGCAGCGGCAAGCGCCGCGGGGTCTGTCGGGAGAATCCGGGATCGGATCGCTTCCGCCAGCACCAGCATCCGTGGGTGGCGGATCCGCGCGGCGATCCGGCCCAATGGCGTGAGGCGCCACTCGGTATCGAGGTAGCCGAACTCTCCGAGAACGGCGGCGCGGCTTCTGAAGATCCGGGTCTCCTGATCTTCCAACTCAGCCAGCGCCGTTGCGAGGACACGCCGCCTGCGTTCGACGACGCGTAGGTCCTTGATCGTGGCCAGACAGCGCTCGACCATCGGGCAGCCTGTGCAGGGCATCTCCACCACGGCGCGCCCAAGTTCCGTGACGTCCGGGCTCGACCCCGCGGCATCCGCGCGCCCCGCCTTGGAGCCCTTGTGCCGCGCCAGTCGAAGATCGTGGAGGAGGCGGTCGAACCGGTCCCGGGTCGCAAGGCGGTCCCCGCACGGCCGGGTCGTTAGCGGATCGAAAGGGAGGGACTCGAGGCGATTGCGCGCGGCCGCGATCTGGGAGCGACGTTCATACGCGGCAAATGACCGCCGGACAATTGCTTCCGCCTCCAAAAGCGGCGCCCGCGCGAGTAAGTTCAGCACCTGGGCGTCCGACGGTGTAAACGCGGAGACCACAGGGTCCGGCGCCGCATCAGCGAGCGCCAGACCTTCGTCCGCCTCCGACGCGTTTTCCACCGCGATCACCGCGATCCCCAGCGTGTCTCGACCCCGTCGTCCTGCCCGGCCGGTCATCTGATGGAACTCGGTCGGCGTGAGCGCCTCCGGACCCGCGGGCCCGTTGCGATACAGTGTCGAGAGCAACACCGTGCGCGCGGGGACGTCGAGCCCGGCGGCGAGCGTGGTCGTGGCGCAGACGAGGCGAACGAGTCCAGCCTCCAGCATCTCCTCGACACACATCCGCCAGGCCGTGAGGTGGCCGGCGTGATGTGGGGCGACACCAGCCCGCCGGAGTGGTGCGAGCAGCGGATGATGGGCCAGCTGCGGCACCTGTTCAATCCATTCTTGAAGACGCTCCGCGCGACGCGCTTCGTCGGGCGCGGGATGATGGCCGAGGAGCCTCGCCGCCTCATCACACTCGCGCCGGCTGGGGAAGAACAAGATCGCCGGGGTCAGCCGGCGATGCTCCAGCGCGTCGGCCGCCGTCCGAAGCCATTGAAGATTTCGGCTCCGCGTGCTCACCGCGTTGGGATCCGGCGGGAGCAGGCGTCCGGCTCCGTCCGCGAGGAGGTATTGGAGCGGGACCGGGCGCGTCTCGAGCGTGACGACGGCCGGCTTGCGGCCGCGCACCTCATCGAGCCAGGCCGCGAGGTCGGCCGCGTTGGGGATGGTCGCCGACAGCAATAACAGTCGGGTCTCCGAGGAGGCCAGCAGCAAGATTTCCTCCCAGGCAGTGCCCCGTTCCGGGTCGGCCAGATAGTGGGCTTCGTCGAGCACGATGACCGCGGCGGGATTGGACCTGAGCGCCGCCGCATCGTACAGCGCGTTGCGGAGAATCTCCGTCGTCGCCACGAGGACCGGAGCGCGCGCGTTGACCCGGCGCTCTCCCGTGAGCAGTCCCACGGCTTCCTCGCCGTACAACCGTTGGAAGCGCCGGAACTTCTGGTTGGAGAGCGCTTTGAGTGGCGCCGTGTACCACACCCGGCCCGCCCCAGCCCGAGGCTCCGCTGATCCGTCGCGGAGGAGGCGGGCGATCTCCTGTTCCGCGATCCACGTCTTGCCGCTTCCTGTGGGGGCGGACACCAGCACGTCACCCTGCTCGAGCGCGTCGAGGGCGCTCACCTGGAACGGGGCCGGCGCGAACGGGAGAACCGGAGCCTCTCCGACGCCGCGAAGCAGCTCAGCGAGTCCGGGTCCCGCTTTCGACCGCTTCACAAATGTTTCGGGAGCCGGAGGATGCAGGTCCGGTCCCGTCGAACCACCCGGCCACGGCGCCGTCCCGTGGGGCGAGCGCACGCCAATGAACCGGAGCGGATCCGTTGAAACAGAGCAAAGGGCTGACGGCGGAGGAGAAGCGTTTTCTTGCGGGCCTCATCCGTCAAGTCTGGCGGGCATGTCAGGGGTTTGTCACCTTGGTGATGGAGCGCGGACCCGGGGAGGCCGTGTACGCGCTTGAGGAGCTCGTGGAGTGGTCCACGTCGCAGAACCAGCGGCTGCGATCCCGCACCAGCCGCTCTCAGGTCATCGGGCTGGGCGCCCGTCGCGTGGCGTCGGAACTGCTCGAGGACGTCGGCACCTTCTGCAACGGCATCGGGGACCTGCTGGGAAACGCCCAGCAATCGGAGCTCGATCCCGATGAGGTGGAAGACGAAGCGTTGACGATGATCGACGGATTCCTGGCGTGGACGACGATGATGGCCCAGCAGTTGGGAATCTCCCGGAATCTCCGCCCGCAGACGCTCTGGAACGAGCGCTAACGACTGCGCGGCCCGGCGCCGCATCTCCGTTATCCGAGCGACTTCAGAATCTCCCCGAGCGGGCGCTTCACGCACGTGAAGATCGGTGTATCGCGCAGGGTATACGCGCTGGCTTCCGTTTCCCGCAGTTTCATCACCAACGTTTGGAACCGCTTGGGGTGGTCGGTCAAGAACGACACGACAAACTCCTGGTCGTCGAGGCCAAAGGAGTACGCGGTGTGCAGCTGCACGTCGGGGAACTCGTGCCCGACTCGAATGTGATCGGCCATCATGCGCCGCCGTTCGCTCAGCGGGAGGGCGTACCAGGCCCGAGTCTTCACAAACGGATAGACGAAGAGGTATGTGCCCTCGCCGGGATCCACTTTGAAGGTCGATTCGAGGGGCTCCGCCCGGGTATAGACAGACTTCCGTGTCAGCGCGAGGAGCGAGGTGCTGAGGTCGAGGTGCCGTCCCAGCCCGGTCCGGTTGACGGACGCGGACATCTCCTGGATGGGCGGCAGTTCTGGGCAGACTTTCCAAATCAGGAAATCGGTATCCGCGCGCAGCCCCAGGGTCGAATACGTTTCCATCATGATCGCGTCCTTGAACCGGTCCACGGCGTCGAGGAACTCCGCGATGCCTTCCTCCTTCGCGCCCTCGGTCAGCAGACGCCACTCCGGCCGGCACTTGTAAAAAGCGTAGTGCACGAAGTCCTGTGATTCGCTTGCGTGTCCACCCTTCATGGTACCATTCTAACAGAACGTGCCGGGGGACTACACCCGCGGTCACAGATGGGGACAATGCCTGCTCACGCGAGGACGGTTCCTGCGCGGCCCACGATCGGTGACGCCGCCGCGGGGACGGTGATCTGGGCGATTCTGCTGGCGACCGCGGTCTGGGTCGTCATCTTTGCGTGGCGGCCAGCCAACTTCTGGCTCCTCATGGGCGCGGGCGTCGGCGCGCTGGGCCTCCTGGCCCTCCGGATCCGCGGGCCGTTCCCTCTGGAGGAAGGCATGTATCGACGCGACCTCCCGATCGGCGTGGTGGCCGCCGCGGTGCTGTATGCGGTCTTCGCCCTTGGGCGGATCGCCGTGGGCCGTCTTGTCCCGGTCGCGTC
This sequence comes from bacterium, assembly GCA_035703895.1. Taxonomy (NCBI): domain Bacteria; species bacterium. The sequence continues at coordinate 6,706 of DASSXJ010000325.1, forward strand.
TACCCAGATCGGCAGCGTGTACGTGCTGCGGTCGCAGGCGCCGTGGTGGCTCATTGCGGTCCTGCTGATCTGCGTCATCGCCCCCGGGGAGGAACTCTTCTGGCGAGGCCTGGTCCAGTGGGGGTTGGTGCGGCGGTTGGGCCCGGGGCTCGGCTGGGCGTTGGCCACCGGGGTCTACGGCGGCGTGCATATCGTTGCGGCAAATCCAATGCTGATCGTCGCCGCGCTGGCCGCGGGAGGGTTCTGGGGACTGCTCTATCTTCGCATCGGGCGGCTCGCACCGCTCGTGGTGTCTCACATCGTCTGGGATCTGACCGTGTTTCTCGTCCTCCCGTTTCAATAACCTCTACAGGAGGGCCTTGAGTCGCTCGCGGTCGATGTTGCCGCCGCTGAGGAGCGCCACGACCTCTGAATCGGGCGCCGGGGTCACCCGACGCGCGAGCAGCGCGGCCGTGGCGGCGGCCCCGGCGGGTTCCGCCAGCAGCTTAGTCCGTTCCAAGAGGAGCCGCATCGCGTCCCGGATTTCGGCGTCCGAGACGAGCACGACATCATCCACGAACTGCTGCACCGCGGCCAGCGTCAGGTCGCCGGCGATTGGCCCGGTCAGCCCGTCGGCGATGGTGTCCACAGAGTCGAGGCGGACCGGCGCCCCCTGTTCGAGGGCGCGGGACAGGGTCGGGGCGCCCTCGGGCTCGACTCCGATCACCCGGATGTCGGGCCGGCTGAGCTTGAGCGCCGCGGCGATCCCGGAGATGAGCCCGCCCCCACCGATGGGCACGAGGACGGTATGCACGCCGGGAAGGTCCTCAAAGATCTCCAGCCCGATCGTGCCCTGACCCGCGATGATGAGCGGGTCGTCATAGGGATGAAGCAGGGTGAGGCCGCGCGTCTCTTCGAGTTCGCGGGTTTTCTCGAACGCCTCGTGGACGTCCCCGTCCACCAGCACCTCGGCCCCGTAGCCCCGGCAGGCAGCGATCTTGGCCGGGCTCGCATACGAGGGCATGACCACGACGCAGTCGAGACCTTCGGCCGCGGCCCCGTAGGCGACCGCCTGCCCGTGGTTCCCCGCCGAGACGGTGATCAGCCCGCGCCGCTTCTCTTCATCGGACAGGGCCGCGAGCTTGTTGAGGACGCCGCGCACCTTGAAGGATCCCGTCTTCTGAAGGCACTCGGCCTTCAACCACAGGCGGGCGTCCAGCAACCTTCCGAGGGCGGTGCTGCGTACGAGTGGCGTGCGGTGCAGCCGGCCCGCGATCGCCGCGCGCGCGCGCCGGATGTCTTCGAGGGTGGTCACACCGTGAAGGTACCGCCGGACGTGAGGATGACCACTTTTGACTCGGTCGATCCCTCGACCTTGCGCTTGAACGCCTCCGGATCCTGCGCGATGACCGGCCAGGTGTTGTAGTGCTCGGGGATGACCGTCCGGGCGCGCAGGAACTTGGCCGCTGCCGCCGCGTCCTCGGGGCCCATCGTGAAATTGTCGCCGATTGGGAGAAGCGCGACGTCCAATCCCGGCTGGCCGATCAGGGTCATGTCGGAAAACAGCGCCGTGTCCCCGGCATCGTAGAGCCGCTTGCCCTCGAACTCGATGACCACGCCTGCGGGATTCCCCCCATACGTCCCGTCGGGAAACGAGGAACCGTGATGGGCGACCGTCAGCTTGACCCGGCCGAACGGGAACGCATGGCCGCCCCCGAGGTGGAGGGGGTGGGCGTTTGCGACCCCCTGCTTCTGACAGTAGTTGACGATCTCGAAGTTCGAGATCAGGGTCGCCCCCGTGCGCTTGGCGATCTCGACGCTGTCGCCATAATGATCGCCATGCGCATGGGTCAGGATGATGAAGTTGGCCCGGACATCGCCGCCCGTGACCGAAGCCTGGGGGTTCCCGGTGAAGAACGGGTCGATCAGGATCGTGGTCCCTTTCGTCTCAAGCGTCCACGTGGAATGGCCATAGTAGGTGAGCGTGGCCATGGTGACCCTCCTAGGTATGGTTTGACGCAGCGGAGACTTGATCCGCTAGAGGGACAACGAATTCCTTCGCCGGCCTACGGCTTGGCGCTGGTCTCTCGGGGCCGCGTGATGACGTACCGGCAGTGGGGGGCGCCGTTCAGGATGTGATCGGTCCGCACCACTTCGGTATCCAACGCCTCGGCGAACAGCGCCATCTCGCACCGGCAAACCTGGGGATGCGCCTCGGCAATGGCTCGGATGGGGCAGTTGTGCTCGATGAGGACGAACCGGTCCCGGCCGAGCTGCTCATGCTCGGCGAGATACCCCTCTTCCTCGCGCGCCTTGGTGAGGACCGCGATCTTCTCCCGAAACTCCTTGCCCGCCATCCGCGACCGATATTGTTCCAGAAGCCGCTTTCGCCGGTGCTCGAAGAGCTCGTCGAGCTTTTCCTCGCCCTCGACCGAGCGGAGGTCATCGAGCAACGACTGGGCGAGTTGCTCGTAGGTCCGCGGGAACAGCTTGTCCCCCTCAGGGCTGATCTCATAGAGCCGGCTCGGGCGCCCTTGGCCGCGGCGAATGCCGTTGGACTGGACGCATCCGTCCCGTTCGAGAATCGCCAGGTGCTGTCGCACCCCCATCGGTGTAATCTGGAGGGTGTGGCTCAACTCCTGAACGGTCATGGGCCCACGGCGCTTGATCAGTGAGAGGATCTCACGGCGGGTCGACGTCATCGCACACCCCTCTGCAATAATTTTACCAGAGGCTGGGGCGTGCGCCAGGGCTAGCTGGAGGTTTGTCCACCCCAAATAATAGCAAACGTATGTTCGTATCAGAAAGGGCTGCCAGGCGTGGGAAGAGAATCCCTCACCGCCCCGCAACGAAGGGATCTATGGAGGCCGCATGGCGACGATTATCGACCTGATCAGCGATACGGCGACCCGACCATCGGCGGCGATGCGTACGTTCATGGCGCAGGCGCCCGTCGGGGATGAGCAGCGGCAGGAGGACCCATCGGTCAACGCGCTCGAGGAAAGGGCGGCGGCCCTCTTGGGGAAGGAAGCCGCGCTGTATGTCCCGTCCGCCACAATGGCGAACGAAATCGCGGTCAAGGTGCACACCCGGCCGGGCGATAAAGTGATCCTGGATGAGACCGCCCACATCTACACGTCCGAGGCGGGCGGCCCTGCTGTTCTCTCAGGGGTGATGTCCCACACCCTCAGGGGGACGCGGGGGGTGTTCACCGCAGACCAACTCGAAGCGGCGATCGGACGGGAGGGCCCCCACTACGCGCGGCCGCGGCTTCTGTCGGTCGAGCAGACCTCGAACCTCGGCGGAGGGACGGTGTGGCCGCAAGAGCGGCTCAGAGCGGTGGTCGAGGTCGCCCGCCGACATGGCATGCGCACCCACATGGACGGCGCCCGGTTGATGAACGCCGTCGCGGCCTCAGAGGTGCCGGCCCCCGAGCATACCGGCGGGTTCGATTCGGTCACGCTGTGCTTGACGAAGGGGCTCGGGTGCCCGGTGGGGGCGCTCGTGTCCGGCGACCGTACGTTCATCGCGGAAGCGCGGCGCTACAAGCACATGTTCGGCGGCGCGATGCGGCAGGCCGGGATCATCGCCGCCGCCGGCCTGTACGCGTTCGATCACAACATCGATCGCCTCGCCGAAGATCACACGAACGCAAAAATTCTGGCCCGGGGGCTGTCAGAGATCGCTGGAATTCGCATCGAGGTGGAGCATGTCGAGACAAACATCGTATTCTTCGATGTCGCGGGCCTCGGCATCACTGCCAAGGAAGCGGTTGAGCGCTTGCGTGCCCACAACGTGCGGATGGGGGCGACCGGGCGAACATTGATCCGGGCGGTGACCCACCTCGACGTCTCGCAGTCCGATGTGGAGCGGGCCGTGGAGGTCGCCCAGGCGGTATTGGGCAAGGTCCCCTCGCGGGGACAGGCCGAGAGGGGGAAAGCGGGAACCCCCGGGGCTGAGTAGCCGCCGAGGGTTCCGACGCCGGTCCGCGCGCGGAGGAGGTTAGGGCGCGCGGCCGTACTTGGCCTGGAACTCGTCTTTGCTCAGTTTGAAGTAATCGGCATTCATCTCCGTAAACCCTTTCCATTGCTCCGGCACGTCCGCTTCAGCGAAGATCGCCGTCACCGGGCAGACCGACTCGCACGCACCGCAATCGATGCACTCATCCGGGTGGATGTAGAGCATGACCTCGCCCCCATCCTCGTCGGTCTTCGGATGGATGCAGTCGACCGGACACACCTCGACGCACGAGCGGTCCTTGACGTTGATGCACGGCTCCGTGATCGTGTAGGTCATGCTCCACGGCCCCCTCTCGGTCCCTCACGAACAGTATACCCTACTCCCCCAATACCCGACTATACCGGAGATGTCCTCTCTGTCTGGGCGGCCAGCATCGCGGGTGTCCGGTCCTTGAGCGCGGCCCCGGTAGCGGCGAGGCGCGGGCATTTGGCGCCGCGCGCCCCCTCCCAGCAGATTTTCTGGGTCATGCACGTCGGTCCCGCGAACTTGAAGATCTCGGGGGCGACAGGCTGGAGTTCGGCCCGCATCAGGTGCGCGAGCCAGCGGATCTCCCACTGGGCCAGGTTGCACGTCCGGAGCTCGAAGAAGTGCAGCAGCGCGCGGGCGTTTGCGGAGACGATCAGCTTCGTCTCGAACGCGTTGTTGAACAAGTAACGGGCGTCCTCCTGATGGACGCGGTCATCCCGCATCAGAAAGTACGCTCGGACGGCGGCCTTGACCGGTTCGAGAAACGACTGGAGCATCTCAGGGATCCGGAGGATCGTCGGCGGCACGATGATTTCGACGAAGTCCTGGGTCGAGAAGTCGACGTACCGCTGGCTCTGCTGTTCGTACGACCACCCGACCCGGTGCCGCACCAGCTGGTGGGAGCAACTGCGCGAGATGCCGCGGACGCCGAAGACGAACTGGTTGTGCTCGACGCAACTCGTGTGTCCGGCCGAGACGACGCGGTTGACGAGGTGTGCCGTCTGCGCGAGCGAGAGGGGCTGCGGGAGGTCGAGGATACTGCCGGCGCTGTAGCACTGGCGCGCGGCCATCGCGGCGAGGCGATCTGCGTCAGGCGTGGCCGCCAGCAGGGTCACGACCGGGCGCACCGCGTAGATCGCGATCTCACGCCCGTTTGGAAGCGACACGGCGCCGACTGCCCGCCCGCGCATCGTGCTGGGGCTTGCGAGCGGGTCGGACATAGGCGGTCCTCCGAGGGCGGTCTGGGGGTCCGGTGTGTATTCGCTGATCGGTCTCGTCCACCCTTCTGTATGGTATCATTACAACGTTTTGAGGAGATCGTGTCGGTGAACGTGGAAGAATTGCTGACCCGCCCCGAGGCGTTGCAGGTGCGGGTGCGGGCCGCGCTGGCCGGACACGGCGGGCTGCGCCCCTTGCCACCCGGAATCCGCCGCGCCGCCGTGCTGCTACTGCTGACTCAGGCGAATGGCGAGGCGGCGTTCGTGCTCACCCAGCGGAGTCAGACGGTCGAGCGGCACAAAGGTCAGATCTCCCTGCCGGGCGGAGTCGTCGAGCCCGGCGAGTCGCCGCTCGACGCCGCGCTGCGGGAGACCTCAGAGGAGATCGGCGTGCGCGCGCGGGATGTGGCCATCTTGGGGGCGCTCGACGAGGAAGAGACCGTCGTCTCCGGATTCCGCCTCACCCCGTTTGTCGGAAGCATCCCGCACCCGTACCCACTCCGGGTCAGCGCGGCCGAGGTGCATCGGGTCCTCGAGGTCCCGGTCCGGATCCTGCTCGACCCGCGGAATCTGCGCGGAGAACGATGGGATCACGACGGTGTTGCCCGGACGGTGTATTTTTTCTCGGTCAACGGCGACGTCGTATGGGGCGCGACCGCCCGGGTCATCACCCAGTTTCTCGGGGCGGTATTCCACATGGCGCTCCCGTCAGGCCGCGACCGTCCGGCGGGCCGCGGTCAATAGGGAGGTCCCGATGCGGGTCGCGGTATTTTCAGACGTGCACGGTAACCTGCGGGCGCTCGAGGCGGTGCTGGCGGAGCTCGAGGTCCGTGGTCCGTTCGATCACGTGATCAACGGGGGCGATCTCGCGTTCGGAGGCCCGCGTCCTCGTGAGGCGCTGGACCTGCTGATGCAGCGAGGATACCCCACTGTGCTCGGCAATACCGACGTGTGGATCGGCGGGATCGAGCAGGGCGGGGGAAGCGTGGCGGCTTGGGCGCGCCGGCAGGTGGAGCCGCGCCACGAAGAGTACATCAGGCGACTCCCGATGGCGCACCGAATCGAGCCATCCGGGGGGCCGCCCCTTGTCGTCGTCCACGCCACCCCCACGAGCGTGGGGGATGTGCTCAACCCAGACGCGCCGGCGGAGGTCGTTACGACGATGTTCGAGCAGGCGCGGACCCGCGCGCTCGTGTACGGGCACATCCACAAGGCGTACGTGCGCGAGATCGCCGGTGGGTTGGTGGTCAACACCGGAAGCGTGGGCTTTCCCTTCGACGGTATCCCCAAGCCTGCGTTTGCCGTCCTGCGCCTCGACGCGGGACGGTGGCACGCGGAAAATGTCCGCGTCGCGTACGATCACGAGGCGGTTGCCAGGGAGTTGGTGTCGAGCACGCACCCCGACGGCCCTCTCTTCGCCCGGCGTCTGCTCGCCGCCAGCATCTCCGGGTAAAGACGGCCGTGGCCCGCCGGTTCTCCGGAAAGGTTGCGCTCGTTACCGGCGCCGGCCGCGGGCTCGGCCGGGCGATCTCGAAAGCGCTCGCGCAGGAGGGGGCCGCGGTGGCCCTCGGCTATCACGAGAGCGACCGGGGCGCCCACGAGGCGGCGGAGGACGCGGCCAGGTTCGGGGTGCGCGCCGTTCCGGTGCCCGTAGACGTCGCGAGCGCGTCGGAGGTGCGCGATCTGTTTTCCCAAGTCCAGCGCGCCTTCGGGCGTCTCGACATCCTGGTCAACAACGCCGGGGTGTTTAGCCGGTTCGGACTCCTCGACGTGACCGAGGACCACTGGGATCTCGTGCTCGGCGTGAACCTGAAGGGGACGTTTCTGTGCGCCCAAGCGGCCGCGGCGATGATGAGGGCCCAGCAGTCCGGCGTGATCATCAACCTGGCGAGCGGCGGGGGTTTGTCTCCGCGGCCGGGCTATGACGTCTCGGCGCCGTACGCGGCGAGCAAGGCCGGGGTGATCATGCTGACCCGCCGGCTCGCGCTCGAACTAGCGCCCCACATTCGTGTCAACGCCGTCGCCCCAGGGATCATCGAATCGCGGCCGGGGTGGAACGAGGACACCCGCAAGCGGCTCGGGGCCGTCTCCTTGCTCAAACGGGTCGGCACGCCCGAGGCGATTGCGAACGCGGTGGTGTTCCTGGCCTCGGACGCCGCCGCGTCAATCACGGGCCACGTCCTGAACGTCGACGGGGGAGTGGTGCTGCGCTGATGGGGACCGATTATCACATGCACCTCGAGCGCGGCCCGTGGACGCTGGAGTGGCTTGGACGGTTCGTTGAGACGGCCCGGGCCCGCGGGGTGCACGAGATCGGATTCAGCGAGCACCCCCACCGGTTCCGAGAATGCCGGGCGATCTATGCGCCGCAGATGCCGTGGGTGGATGCGCAGAACACCGAACGGCTCGACAGCTACCTTCGGTTGATCGAGGAGGCCCGCAAGGCCGGACTGCCGGTCAAGATCGCCCTTGAGTGGGACTACCTTCCTGGTTTCGAGGCCGACCTCGAGCGCGCGATCAGCCTCCATCCCTGGGACTACACGATCGGATCGGTCCACTGGCTTCCGCCTCAGGGCCGAAATGAGGCCTGGTGGGGGTTCGATGACCCCGCGCGGATCACGGAGTGGGAGCGGCGCGACGTCCTCGACGCGTACCGCCAATACTTCCGGCTCATTGCGCAGGCGGCCCGGACGGGCTTCTTCGACATCATCGGGCACGCGGATGTGATCAAGGTCTTTGGGTATCGTCCACAGCAGGATATCTCGGACCTCTACGCTGCGGCCGCCGCGGCGTTTGCCGCCGCAGGGGTCTGCGTGGAGATCAACACGGCCGGGTGGCGCAAGCCGGTTGGGGAGATTTATCCCGCGCCCGAGTTCCTCCGGGCGATCCACCGCGCCGGCGTGCCCGTCCTGATCAACTCGGATGCGCACCTGCCTGAAGACGTAGGGCGGGATTTCGTTCGGGCGGCGGCGATCGCCCGCGAGGCGGGATACACTGAAGTGGCGACGTTCGTGGCCCGGACCCGCCGCATGGTGTCGCTCGCATGAGCCACCCATGACCTCGGAGTCCCACCGCCTCAATCGGATGCGCTTTGGCCGGACCGCGGAGCAGTTTGCCGCGAGCACCGCGATCAGGCGGCTCTCGCAGGTGGAGTCGCTGCTTCAACTCGCGACCCCGGTGAAGGAGGATCGCCTCCTCGATGTTGCCTGCGGCCCCGGGCGCCTGCTGGCGACCGTCGCCCCGCACGTCCGCTTCGCGGTGGGCGTCGACCTCACCCTCGAGATGCTCGTGATCGCCCGGAAGCAGCGTCTGGGCGAGGGCGGGCGTCCCCTGGGCCTCGTGCTCGGCGAGGGGGAGCGTCTCCCGTTTCGCGACGGCGCGTTCACGGTGGTGACGACGACCCTGGCGATCCATCACTTCGGGGATCCGCGTTGGGTCGTCGCCGAGATGACGCGCGTCTGCCGGCTGGGGGGGAGAATCGCGGTCTCCGACATCGTGGCGTCCGCGGACGACGCGAAGCGGGCGCTCGCGAACGAGATCGAGCGGCTGCGAGACCCCTCGCACGCGGAGGAGCTGAGCAGCGCCGGCCTCGAGGAGCTGTTGACCTCCCAGGGGTTGGTGGTTCGTGGACGCGCGTCCGGGTCACTCACGCGGGAGCTCGAGGAGTGGTGCCGGCTCGCGGGAACGTCCCCCGAGGCGGCGGCGCGGGTCCGGGCGATGCTGCTCGCGTCCCAGCCGGGCGACCTGGCGGGGATGGCCCCGGTCCTCGCCGGTTCGGCGGTCACCTTCCGCCACGACTGGATGACCCTCCTCGCCGTGAAGCGATGACCCTCCCGGTGCTATAATTTGAAGCGCCCGCACTCGTGTCCGGAGGTCCCCGAATGCAGGATCTCGAGTTTCCGTTTCTGACCCCACAGATCGTCTTCGGGCTGACAGGGTTAACCTCCCGGGCCCTTCGGCGATTGGAGACCCACGGCATTCCGGCGGCTCCACGGGGCGGCCCTCGGAAGCCGGCGCGCGGCCCCCGGTTGTACTCGTGGCGGGAGATCGAGCAACTCCAACACGCGAGCTTTCTTCTCAAGACGAAGCGGCTTCCGCTCGATGAGGTGAAGCGGTTCCTCAAGCGAAGCCAGGCCGCCTCGCTCGACCGCGATTGGGTGATTGCACGGCCGAAGCCCCGGGTTCGCCGGCGGCGCTCTTCCACCGCCGCCGGGGGATTCCGGGGCGGGCCGACCAGGCGGATGCGATGAAGATGGGACCTTCGACGATCGTGTATCTGGATCACGCGGCGACCACCCCGGTCGATCCCCGCGTGCTCCACGCGATGCTCCCCTACTTCACCGAGCAGGCCGGCAACGCCAGCAGCGTACATGCGCTCGGACAGGAGGCGCGCGCCGCGGTCGATCAAGCACGCGCGCAGGTCGCGGCCGCCGTCGGCGCGCGGCCCGCCGAGATCATTTTTACCAGCGGGGCGACCGAATCGGACAACCTGGCAGTCGCGGGCGTTGCGTTGGCGACCGAGGCCCGCGGCCGCCACATCGTGACGACTACGATCGAGCATCATGCCATCTTAGAAGTCTGCCACTTTCTCGAGCACCGCGGGTACGACGTGACGTACCTCCCCGTCGATGGCCGGGGGATCGTTGATCCTGATGATGTGCGGAAGGCGCTCCGGGCGGACACCGTCTTGATCTCAGTCATGGCCGCCAATAACGAGATCGGCACGCTGCAGCCGGTGGCGGAGATCGGGCGCCTCGCGCGCGCGCGGAACATCCCGTTTCACTCCGACGCGACGCAACTCGTCGGGGCCGCGCCCGTGAGCGTCGACGGCCTCCACGTCGACCTCCTCTCGTTCTCCGCGCATAAACGCTACGGTCCCAAGGGGGTGGGCGCCCTGTACGTGCGCCCGGGCGTTCCGCTGACGCCGGTCCAGCGGGGCGGGAGCCATGAGCGAGGCCGGCGCGGCGGGACGGAAAACGTTCCAGGGATCGTGGGGTTTGGCGCAGCCTTGAGGATCGCGATTGGGGAGATGGAACCGGAGCGGGCCCGCCTCATCGCCCTGCGCGATCGGCTGATCCGTGAAGCGCTCGAGCTGCCGGGTGCCCACCTCAACGGAGATCCCGTGCACCGTCTGTCCAACAACGTCAATCTCTCGTTCGATGGGACCGACAGCCAATCGCTCGTCATGGGCCTCGATCTCCAGGGGGTCGCGGCCAGCTCGGGCTCGGCATGCAGCTCGGGGAGCATGGAGCCATCGCATGTGCTGGTCGCGCTGGGCGTGGCCCCGGATCGTGCCGCGGCGGCGGTCCGGCTCACGCTCGGCCGGGGGACGACCGAAGCCGACGTGACCTCCGCGCTCGCCGCCCTGCGCGATGTCGTGATTCGGCTCCAGCGGGCCGCCTAAGCCTACGGCTCGACCGGTTCCACTCCGAGGTGGCCGGGACGCTTCTCGCGGGTGGGCCCGCCCCTGGGTGGGTCGATGTACTCGTGCCACATCCGCTTCTGCACGGGTTCCAGCTGTGCGAAATCCTCGGGGCAGATGAGCAGCGTCGCAAGCGGCGATTCGGGGAGGATCCCGTCCTTCGGTCCTTCGAGCCGCGCCATCCATCCCGCACTGCCGGGTTTGAACGCCTTGCCGCATTTGGAACACGTGAGCATGGCGACACCTCCGTTGCTCTCACTGTATGGTCGCGAAGCGCCGGCTGCAAATGCCGGACCGTGATGGCCGCGGACTCGTGTCGTTGACAGGGTCTCCCAAGTCTGCAATCATGAAAGCGTTGAGTGGCACGAGCGCCCCGCTCGCGGGGCTGCTGCGGGCCGCGCCGGCGCCAAGGGGTCAAGATGATATCCGGATATCTCCCTGTGCTCGTCCACCTCGCCCTTGCGATCCTGCTCGCCGTCGTGCTGCTCGGGCTGCACCGGCTCGCGGGGGGCAGTCGCCCCACGCTCGAAAAGTCTCTCCCGTACGAGTCGGGGATGTGGCCGATCGGGAGCGCCCGTGAACGCATCCCGATCCGCTTCTACCTCGTAGCGATGCTGTTCATCCTGTTCGACATCGAGATCGTGTTTGTCTACCCGTGGGCGGTCCTGGTGCGCGAGCTCGGGAACGCGGGCCTTGTGGAGATGTTCACGTTCCTCGCGGTGCTGGGATGCGGTTATGTGTACCTCGTGCGCCGGAGGGCGCTCGAATGGGAGTGATCTCCTCCGAGCGCGACGTCGAGCGCAACGTCTTGACGACCACCGTCGACCGGATCGTGAGCTGGGCGCGGAAGAGTTCGTTGTGGCCGGTGCAGTTCGGCCTGGCGTGCTGCGCCATCGAGATGATCAGCACGGCCGCGTCGAGGTTCGACATCGCCCGCTTCGGGTCGGAGCTGTTCCGGGCTTCACCGCGGCAGTCGGACCTCATGATCGTCGCCGGGCGGGTCAGCCAGAAGATGGCCCCCGTGGTCCGTCACATCTACGATCAGATGCTTGAGCCGAAGTGGGTGATCGCGATGGGGGACTGCGCCAGCACAGGCGGGCTGTACAACAACTACGCCGTCGTGCAGGGCGTGGACAAGATCATCCCCGTGGACGTGTACGTCGCCGGGTGCCCCCCGCGCCCCGAGGCCCTCCTCGACGGGCTCCGCCTGTTGCAAGAGAAGATCGCTCAGGGATCTTCCGCCCGGCGGGCGACCTGAGCAGCGGGGCGCTGATGGAACAGGGGCCGCTTCTCGACCGCCTGCGTCCCCATGTGCCGTGGGGCCTCGCGATCCCCAAGGACGAAGGCGGCCGGCCCACATTGCTCGTGACCCCCGGGGTGTTGCTCGAGGTGCTCGAGGCCGCCCGAGCGCATCTCGCACTCGACGCGCTGGTGGATCTGACCTGCTGGGACCGCGCGCCCGCTTCCCCGCGATTCGAGGCCGTGTACCTTCTGGGGCAGGCGGGAGGCTCCGACCGGCTGACGGTCAAAGTGCAGATCGAAGGCGAGCACCCGCGCCTGCCCTCGTCGGTGGGCGTCTACCCCGGCGCCGCGTGGCCGGAGCGCGAGGTCTACGACATGTTTGGCGTCGTCTTCGAGGGGCATCCCGATCTCCGGCGGATCCTGATGCCGGACGACTGGGAGGGGCATCCGCTACGACGCGATTTTCCCCTGACCGAGGAGGCGGTGGAGTTCAAGGGGCACACGCCAAAGGTGCCGAGCGAAATCATCCCATTCTTCCGGCCGCACAGCCCGTCGGGATCTGGAGGCGACCCGCCGCCGGTGCCCGGATGATCGAGCGCACCCGCGAAACGCTTACCATTAACATGGGTCCCCAGCACCCCGGCACGCACGGGCTGCTGCGGCTCGTTCTCGAGATCGAGGGGGAGATCGTCCGCAAGTGCACGCCCGTCATCGGCTACCTCCACACCGGGATCGAGAAGGAAATGGAGACGCGAACATACCTCCAGAACGTGACGCTGGTGGACCGGATCGAGTACGTCGCGGCGTACATGGAGGAGATGGCATTTTACCTGTCGGTCGAGCGGCTGATGGGCCTCGAGGTGCCGCCGCGCGCCCGCTGCATTCGCGTCCTGATGTGCGAGTTGAACAGGGTCGCGAGCCACCTGATCTACCTCGGGTCGGCCGCGCTCGATCTCAATGTCTCGAGCGTGTTGATGTACGCGTTTGCCGATCGCGAGCGTTTTCTCGATCTCTCCGAGATGGTCTCGGGGCAGCGAATGATGCCCGGGTACTTTCGTGCGGGCGGGGTGGCCGCCGACCTCCCCGACGAGTTCTTCCCGGCGGCGCGGTCGTTCCTGGACGACCTGGCCCGGCGCATCGACGAATACGAGCGCCTGCTGGACGACAACCTGATCTGGAGGGAGCGGACGGAAGGGGTGGCGACGCTCTCCCGGGAGGACGCGATCCGTCTCGGGGCGACCGGCCCGGTGCTCCGGGGATCCGGTGTGGCGCACGACGTCCGCAGACTGCTCCCGTACGGGGGGTACGAGGAGTTCGAGTTCGACATCCCGACCCGGCGCGAGGGCGACGCGTACGCCCGGTATCGGGTCCGGATGGAGGAGATGCGGCAGAGCCGGCGGATCGCGATCGCGGCGCTCGAGCGCCTTCCCGGCGGGCCCGTGATCGTTGACGATCGCAAGGTCGCGCTCCCCCCGCGACACGAACTGGCGCGCAGCATGGAGGCCGTGATCCACCAATTCAAGCTGGTCAGCGAAGGCTACCATCCTCCGGCCGGGGACACCTATGTCGCGACCGAATCGGCGCGGGGCGAAAAGGGATACTTCATCGTGAGCGACGGGAGCAACCGGCCGGTCCGGGTCCACGTGCGCGCGCCGTCCTTCTATAATCTGCAGGCGCTCCCGGCGATGGTTGAAGGCCGGCCGCTGGGCGATGTGGTGGTGGCCATCGCCAGCATCGACATCGTGCTCGGGGACGTGGATCGTTGACGGCCCGCATGCTGTCCAGGGGCGCCCTGGAGGAGATCGCACGCCTCCGCGCCGGGTATCCGGAGGCACGCTCGGCGCTGATTCCATCGTTGCATGTCGCGCAGGCGGAGGTGGGCTATCTGGCGGAGGGCGCGATGGCGGAGGTGGGCGAAGCGCTCGGGCTGCCGCTCACCGAGGTCGCCTCCGTCGCGTCGTTCTACGAGATGTTTCATCTGGAGCCGGTTGGGCGGCATCATATCCGGATCTGCATCAACATCTCCTGTCACCTCAACGGGTGCGATGAGGTCGTGGATTATCTGTGCCGGCGGTTGGGGATCCGGCCCGGACAGACGACGGCCGACGGCCGCGTGACGCTGGAATCGGTGCAGTGTCTCGCCGCATGCGAGGAAGCCCCCGTGCTGTTGATCAATGCCGAGCGGCACGCTCGGGTGACTCCGGCAGCGGTCGACGAGCTGCTGGCGAGGTTACCCTAGCATGCCGCGTCCACTGCTGACCCGGTATTTCGGTCAACCCGGCCGCGAGCGCATCGAGGCCTACCTCGAGACGGGGGGGTACCGCGCCGCGACGGCGGCGCTCCGCGATCTCACGCCCGACAAGATCACCGAGATCGTCGAGGCGGCCGGGCTGCGCGGCCGGGGCGGGGCGGGTTTCCCGACCGCCCGGAAGTGGAAGCTGACGCCTAAGCGCGAGGGAGGGGAGCGGTATCTGGTCGTCAACGGAGACGAGAGCGAGCCCGGGACGTTCAAGGACCGGACTCTCGTCGAGCAAGACCCACACCAACTGCTCGAAGGGATCCTCATCGCCGCATACGCCAACCAGATCCCCCGGGCGTACATCTTCCTCCGGGGGGAGTTCTTTACCGGGTACGAGCGGTTGAGCCGGGCGCTCGCGGGCGCGTACGCGCGGGGTTACTTCGGCCGCAACGTTCTCGGGACGGGGTACGACCTCGAGGTCCTGATCCACCGGGGCGCGGGCGCCTACATCTGCGGGGAGGAGACCGCACTCCTCGAAAGTCTTGAGGGCCGGCGCGGATTCCCACGCCAGAAGCCCCCCTACTATCCGGCCGTGAAGGGACTGTACAGCCAGCCCACCGTCCTCAACAACGTCGAGACGCTGGCGCACCTCCCCCATATCCTCGGCTTGGGCGCCGAGGGGTACCGCGCCTACGGCCCCCCGATCCTCTACTCGGTCTCCGGGCACGTGCTCAGCCCCGGTGTCAAGGAACTGCCGCTCGGGACTCCGCTCCGCGAGATCATCTTCGAGCACGCGGGCGGGCTGCGCGCCGGGCGAACCCTCAAGACAGTGTTTCCGGGCGGATCGTCGTCCGCGATCATCCCTCCCGAGTCCCTGGATACGCCCGCGGACTTCGAGTCCCTCGCGAAGATCGGATCGATGCTCGGGTCGAGCGCGATCATCGTCATGGACGATTCGACCTGCATCCCGGCGGTGATGGCGCGGACCGTGGAGTTCTACCGCGACGAATCATGCGGGAAGTGCACCCCATGCCGGGAAGGGACGATCTGGCTGACCCAGATCTTCGATCGGATCCTGACGGGCAAAGGCCGCATGGAGGACCTCGACCTTTTGGATGGAATCGCCCGGAACATGACCGGCACGTGCTTCTGTCTGTTGGGTGAGAGCGTTCCCCCGAGTCTCCGGGCTTCCCTGAAATACTTCCGCGCGGAATACGAGCACCACGTCAAGACGGGGACCTGCGACGTGCACGCCGTTGCGGCGGCGAGGATCTGATCGTGGACGAGCACAAGGTGCAGATGGTCCACCTGACGATCGACGGTCAGGCGCTGGCCGTCCCCAGGGGGACGACGGTCTACCAAGCTGCCCATCAGGTCGGGATCGAGATCCCGGTGTTCTGCTACCACGACCGCATGCCGCCCCTTGGGGCGTGCCGGATGTGCTTCGTCGAGATCGAGAAGATGCCGAAGCTGGTGACCTCCTGCACCCAGGAAGCCGGCGAGGACATGGTCGTGCGGACCCAAACCGGCCGGGTCAAGGAGGGGCAGCGAGGCATCCTCGAGTTCCTGCTGGTCAATCACCCCCTCGACTGCCCCATCTGCGATAAAGGGGGCGAGTGCCCGCTCCAGGACAATACGCTCCGGTTCGGGCCCGGCCAGACCCGATTCATCGAAACGAAGCGCACATATCGAAAGCACATCCGGATGGGTCCGGTGCTGGTCCTCGATCGCGAACGGTGCATCCTGTGCTGGCGGTGCACCCGGTTCGGCGAGATCATCGCGGGCGATGATGCGCTGAAGGGGTTCGAGCGAGGGTACCACAGCCAGATCGGGACGCCGTTCACCGACCCCGTGCACAGCAAGTTCATCGGGAACACCATGGAGATCTGCCCGGTCGGCGCGCTCACGAGCGCCACCTATCGGTTTCGCGCCCGGCCGTGGGACAACACGCACGTGCCGAGTGTCTGCTCCCACTGCGGATGCGGGTGCGCGACCCTGCTCAACGTCCGCGGGGGTCAGGTCACCCGGACACGCCCTCGTGAGTCCCCCGAGGTCAACGACATCTGGCTGTGCGACAAGGGGTTCTTCGGCTACGAGTTCACCAGCAGCCCGGAACGATTGACGACGCCGCTCGTCCGGCGGGACGGCGCGCTGCGCGAGGCGACGTGGGACGACGCGCTCGATCGGGTGGCATCCGCGCTTCGCGCCGCCCCCCACGCCGTTGGCGTGATCGGCGGATCGCGGACCACCAACGAAGACAACTTCCTGCTGCTCCACCTCTTCCGCGGCGTGGTTGGGACCAACTCCATCGATTTCCGCGTCGACACAGCGCACCCGCTGCCGGCGGGGCGGGGGCCTTGGGGGCTCGAGGTCGCGATCGCCGACGTCGAGCGGGCGGACGCGATCGTGCTTTTGGGCTGCGACCTGACCGAGGAGTACCCGATCATCTGGCTGCGGGTCAAGAAGGCCGTCGACCGCGGGGCGCGCCTCATCATCCTCGGCCCATGGGAACTGGAGATCGCTCGATGGGCGAGCCACTCGCTCGTGCACCGCTGGGGCGCTGAACCACACCTGCTCGATGCCCTCTCGGGGCGGATCTCCATTGAGGCTGCCGCGGCGGCGGCGGGCGTGTCCGGCGAAGTCCTGGGCTCGGCCGCCGCGGCCTGGGCCGGCGCCGCCGGCCGCCGGGTGGTGCTCGTGGGGCGAACGGCGCTTGAGCGTCCGGACGGGAGTGCGGTGCTGGATGCCGTGGATCGGTTGCGCGCCGCGCATCCGGCTGACTTCGGGGCGCTGCGCGGCCGCGGAAACGGCGGGGGCGCGCAGCTGCTCGGGTTGCTCCCCGACATGCTGCCCGGATACCGCCCGCTCAGCGCCGTCGATGCCAGAGGGGCGCTGGAAGCGGAATGGGGCCGGCCGGTCCCGACCGCGCCCGGCAAGACGGTGCGCGGTATGCTCGAGGCCGCACGGTCGGGTGAGCTCCAGGTCCTCTACGTCGTCGGGGCCGACCCCGCGACGGAGTACCCCGACGCCGCGGCCTGGGCCGAGGCCCGGAAGCGCCTCGGGTGCCTGGTGGTCCATGAACTGTTCATGACCCGGACCGCCGCCGCGGCCGACGTGGTGCTGCCCGTGCTGAGCTTTGCGGAGCGGGCGGGCACCGTCTGCAACATCGAGGGCCGTGTGCAGCGTCAGGGTCAGGCCGTGCTGGGTCCAGGCCTGGCGCGATCGGACGCAACGATCTTCGTGCACCTCGCCTCCCGTCTCGGGGTGGAACTCGGGCCGGCCTCGTGGGAGGAGATCTTCGCCGCGATCGGACGGGTGGTCCCGGGATGGGGGGAAGGCGCCCGGGTCGCCTCGCCGCGCCAGGCGATCGACACGGAGTCCGGCACGGGAGGCGCCGGCGCCGGAGCCTCTGGTCGCGCCGGCGGCCTTGTCCTGCTGACCGGAAGCCGCCTGTTTGACCGCGGAACGATGGCGATGCGCTGTCCAGGAATCCGCAACCAGGCGGGCGGCCCTTTTGTCGCGGTCCCGCCCGATGATGCCGGTCGCTTGGGCCTCGCCGATGGGATGCCGTGCGAGGTCCGGTCCGCGCGCGGGACCCTCCGCGTTGTCGTGCGGGTCTGGCCCGGTCTGTGCTCCGGGCACGCGTACATCCCCCGAGGGTATGACACGGCCCCGGTCAACACGCTCCTCGACGAGCGGGCACCGGTGACGGTGACGGTGGCCGCCCTCGCCGGAGCGGAAGCGGCCGGGTAGCCAGGGCGCGGCGGACGGATGCTCACGACCATCCTGGTGGATGCGGTGCGGAGCGCGGTCATCCTTTTTGGCGTCCTCACCGCGTTCGCGTACGTGACATTGCTCGAACGCCGCCTCCTCGCCCGCTTTCAACTGCGCGTCGGCCCAAACCGGGTCGGGCCGCTCGGATTGCTCCAGCCGCTCGCCGACGGCGTCAAACTCCTCTTCAAGGAGAGTTTCATCCCGGCCCGCGCCGACCGGTTCGTGTACGTCGTGGCTCCCCTCATCTCGGTGGTCGCGGCGCTCTTCGTGTACGCGGTGATTCCCATCGGGCCCCCCATCCGTCTATTTGGGCGCGAGGTCCCGCTCTACGTCGCAGACGTGAACGTGGGGATCCTGCTCGTGCTGGCCGCAAGCTCCATCGGCGTCTACGGGATCATTCTCGGTGGATGGGCCTCCGACAGCAAATACTCGCTCTTGGGGGGGCTCCGGTCGAGCGCCCAGGTGGTCTCCTACGAGCTGACGCTTGGGCTCGCGGTGCTGGCCGTGGTGATGATGGCCAACTCGCTCAGCCTGGTCGACATCGTGCATGCGCAGGCGCACCGCTGGTTCATCGTGACGCAGCCTCTGGCGTTTCTCTTGTTCTTGATCGCCGGACTCGCGGAAACCAATCGCGCGCCGTTCGATCTGCCCGAGGCCGAGCAAGAGCTGATCGCGGGCTACCAAACCGAGTACGGCGGCTTCGCGTTCGCCATGTTCTACCTCGGCGAATACGTCGGCGTGATTACCATGGGCGCGCTGAGCGCCACCCTGTTCTTGGGAGGATGGCAGGGCCCGCTGCTGCCCCCGGTCTTGTGGTTCCTCGTCAAGGTATTTGTGGTCGTCTGCATCTTCATCTGGATCCGCGCGACGCTGCCGCGGCTTCGCTACGACCAGTTGATGGGGTTCGGATGGAAAGTCCTGGTGCCGGTCGGGCTCGCGAACCTCGCGGTGACGGCGATCCTCATTGTGTGGCGCGGAGGGGGGTGAGCGCGCTCGTGCTTGGGCGGCTGCGTCAGGCTTGGGCGATGGTCAAAGGATTGGGCATCGTCGGCCGGTACCTGTTCCGGCCGCCCGTGACCGTCCGGTACCCGGACGCGAAATCCCCCGTGCAGCCGCGATTCAAAGGGCGCCACTACCTCACGTTGTTCGCCGACGGCATGGAGCGCTGCGTCGGATGCGAGCTGTGCGTGATCGCGTGCCCCAGCCAGTCGATCTACGTCCGCGCGGAGGAAAACGATCCGCTGCATCCCCACTCCAAGGGCGAGCGGTTCGCGGCGGATTTCCAGATCAACATGCTCCGCTGCATCTTTTGCGGGCTGTGCGAGGAGGCCTGTCCCACCGGGGCGATCGTGCTCGGCCACGAGTTTGAGCTCTCCGGCTATACCCGCGAGTCCCTCATTTACACCAAGGACCGGCTGACGGAGCGCGTTCCGGGCGAATCGGGGCGCGACCCCAACCGGGAGGTGTAAGTGGCGATCCTGCTGTTTATCCTCATCGCGTGCCTCGCTCTGGCCGGCGGGGTCGGGGTGATCGCCTCCCGCCGGCCGGTGCACAGCGCCCTCGCGCTCCTCCTGGTGCTCGGAAGCCTCGCAGTCGACTACCTGCTGCTCGACGCTCAGTTCATCGCGGCTCTGCAGGTGATCATCTACGCGGGGGCGATCGTGGTCCTCTTCATCTTCATTATCATGCTCTTGGCCGCCCGAAGCGGCGAGGACCCGAGGATCCAGGCGGTGCTGTCGCCGGTCGCCGGCGCCGTGTTGTGCGGCGTGTTTGGCCTCGCCGTCCTCATCGTCCTCAGCCACGCGGCGGAGAGCCCGGCCTCCGTGGGTGAGCAGTTCGGGACGGTGCAAATGGTCGGCCGCGCGCTCTTCTCGCGATTTCTGCTGCCGTTTGAGGCGGCGTCCATCGTCCTCCTCGTCGGGATGATCGGGGCGGTGGCCCTGGGGCGCCGGCTTTCGGATGAAGCCCCGGATCGGGGACGCCGCACCCCGGCCCCGGAGGAGCGCTGATGGTGGTCCCACCGCTCTACCAGCTGTCGCTGAGCGCGCTCTTGTTCACGCTCGGAATGATCGGAGTCCTCGTCCGCCGCTCGGCGCTCATCGTCTTCATGTCGATCGAACTCATGCTCAACGCCGTGAACCTGTCGCTGGTGACGTTTGCGCGCGTGCGCGGCAACGTGGACGGCCAACTGCTGGTGTTCTTTGTCCTGGTGGTCGCGGCGGTGGAGGTGGTGGTCGGGCTTGCGATCATCGTCGACATCTTCCGGTCCCGCCAGACGGTCGATATCGACGATGTCGATCTCCTCCGTGGATAGGCGGCGGTCCACGTGACCCGGACCCTCGCCGCCCTCATCCTGCTGCTGCCCCTCGCGGGGTGGATCGCCAACGGTCTCTGGGGAAGCCGGTTGGGCCGGCGCGCCGTCGCCGTCATCGCCTGCGGTACGGTTGGCGCCGCGTGTGTCGCGGCGGCGCTGCTCCTCTGGCGTGTGGAGACGGCTCCGGGCGCGCTCTCCCGCGTCGACTTCTATCGCTGGATCGGGGCGGGACCCGTGCAGGTGGCCCTGAGCTTCCTGGTCGACCCGCTCTCGATCGCGATGGCGCTCGTCGTGTGCGGCGTGGGGTTCTTGATCCACGTCTACTCCGTAGGCTACATGGATGAGGACCCGGGGTTCGCGCGATACTTCGCCTACCTCAACCTGTTCATGGC
The DNA here is from genome assembly GCA_035703895.1 of bacterium. Classification (NCBI taxonomy): domain Bacteria; species bacterium. The sequence goes on from DASSXJ010000325.1 coordinate 27,272, forward strand.
CGCGATGCTCACCTTGGTCCTGGCGGGGAACCTGGTCGTGATGTTCATCGGCTGGGAGGGCGTCGGGCTGTGCAGCTACCTCCTCATCGCCTTTTGGTTCACGCGCCCGGCGGCGGCGGCGGCCGGGGTCAAGGCGTTCCTCGTCACGCGGCTCGGCGACGTAGGATTTCTCCTCGGCATCTTCCTGGCGTTCGGCCTCTTCGGGACGACCGACTTCACCGTGATGACCCAGGAGGCCGCCCGCCGGCTCGCGCTCGGGGGAGGCGCCGCTACCGCGCTCGCGCTCCTGCTCTTCGCCGGCGCCGTCGGAAAATCGGCGCAGCTGCCGCTGTATGTCTGGCTCCCGGACGCGATGGAAGGCCCGACGCCCGTCAGCGCCCTGATCCACGCGGCGACGATGGTGACGGCCGGCGTCTACATGATCGTGCGGCTCCACGCGGTGTTCCTGCGCGCACCGTTTGCGATGGACCTGGTCGCCGCCGTGGGGGCGATCACGGCGATCTTCGCCGCGGCATGTGCCTTGGTGGAGCCCGATCTCAAGCGCGTCCTGGCCTATTCGACGATCAGCCAGCTCGGGTACATGTTTTTGGCGGTCGGGGTCGGGGCGTTTGGGGCGGGGATGTTCCACCTCACCTCCCATGCCTTCTTCAAGGCGCTTTTGTTCCTCGCGGCCGGCAGCGTGATGCACGCGCTCCATGGGGAGACCGACATGGGGCGCATGGGCGGGCTGGCGCGCCGGCTGCCGCGGACGGCGGGGGCGTTCGCCGTCGGCGCGCTGGCGCTCGCGGGGATCCCTCCGCTGAGCGGCTTCTTCAGTAAGGATCTCATTCTCGCCGAGGCGTTCCGCGCCCACGTCTGGCTGTGGGTCGTGGGCGTGGCCGCTGCGGGCCTGACCTCGGTGTACATCGTGCGGGCCTTTGCCCTGACCTTCCTGGGGGTGTCGATGAGGGACCTCGGTGAGGCGGCCCACGATCCGGCGCCCCTGATGGACGCGCCCATGCGGCTCCTCGCCGGGCTCACCGTCGTTGGCGGTGCGCTGGGCTGGTCGTTTACGCATCCCGGCGTGCTAGAGCGGTTCCTCCAGCCGGTCATCGCCGCGGGCGCGGCCCCCGCGCCGCGTGGGGGGACGTGGACCGGAGAGGCGGCGCTCGTCGCTGTGAGCCTGCTCATCGCCGTCGCCGGCATCGCCGTCTCCTGGCGGAGATACGTCCGGCGGACTCTCCGGCTTGGTTCCCCATGGCTGTCTGGGCTGCTGCGTCACCAGTTTTATGTTGAAGCCGTCTACGACGCGGTTGTGGTTGCCCCCGCCCGCGCGCTGGCCCGCGCCGCCGCCGTGGGAGATCGGTCGGTGATCGATGCCGCCCTCGTCGGAGTGGCGCGCTCGATCGGCCGGACCGGTCAAGCGCTCCGCGGTCTCCAGACCGGATACCTCACCCACTACGCGGCGTTCATCCTGATCGGCGCCATCCTCTTGCTCGTCTTCTGGGTGTCCCGGTGACGGCCGGACCGCTCACCTGGCTCATCCTGCTGCCCTTGTTGGGCGCGGCCACGGCCGCGGGAATCGACCGGCGCCACGAGCGCCAGATCCGGATCCTCGGGTTCCTCAGCGCGGCTCTGACGTTCGTCCTGGCGGCATGGGTGTGGGCGCGGTTCGTCCCGGGCGGGGCCGGCCTCCAGTTTGAAGAGAAGATTCCCTGGGTCCCTAAGACCGGGATGACCTATCACGTGGGAGTGGATGGTCTTTCGGTCACCCTCGTCGCGCTCACGGCGTTTCTGTTTCCCATCGCGCTCGCCTCCTCCGCGGGCCAGGTGGCGGCTCGGGTCAAGGCGTTTGTGATCACGGTGCTGCTGCTCGAAGCGGGGTTGCTCGGCACGTTCCTCGCCCAGGACCTCGTCCTGTTCTACGTGTTCTGGGAAGGCATGCTCATCCCGATGTACTTTCTGATCGGCTTGTGGGGCGGTCCCGGGCGCGCGCGCGCGGCGATCAAGTTCCTCATCTACACGATGGCCGGAAGCGTCCTGATGCTCCTGGCCATTGTGGCCGTGTACCTGCAGGGGGAGCGGGTAATGGGGCAGGCGACGTTTGATCTGCCAGCCCTGCTTGCGCACCCGCTCGGCATCGGGGGGAGCCTCGGCCGCCTGCTCTTCCTGGCTTTTGCCGTGGCGTTTGCCATCAAGATGCCGGTGTGGCCGCTCCACACCTGGCAGCCGGATGCGTACGCTGAGGCCCCGCCCGTGGTGACCGTGCTGCTCGCGTCGGTGATGGCGAAGACGGGGGCGTATGGGTTCTTGCGATTTTGCCTGCCGCTGTTTCCCGAGGCGATGCGCGTGCTGGGCCCGCTGGCGTCGACCCTCGCCGTGATCGGCATCCTCTACGGCGGCGCGGTCGCCTGGGCGCAGTCCGACCTGCGGCGGCTGCTCGCGTACGGAAGCATGAGCCACATGGGCTTCATCCTCCTCGGGATCTTCGCGCTCAACGTCCCGGCCATCCAGGGCAGCCTGATCCAGATGATCAACCACGGGATCAGCACGGGGGCGCTGTTCCTGATCGGCGGGATGCTCATCGAGCGCACCGGCCGCGTCCGCACGGACGAGTACGGGGGGATCGCCGCTGTCACGCCGCGACTTGCGGCCGCGACGCTGATCGTCGTGCTCTCCTCACTCGCGCTGCCCGCGACCAACGGGTTCGTCGGCGAGTTCTTGATTCTCGTGGGGACGTTCCGAGCGCATCCGGCGTACGCGGCCCTGGCGACCCTGGGCGTGGTCGTCACGGCGGCGTACCTGCTGGCGTGGGTCGGCCGGATCTTTCACGGCCCGACGCGGGCGGATCTCGCGTCGATGGTGGATCTGAGGCGGGGCGAGGTCGCGGTGCTCGTGCCGCTGATCGTGGTGATCTTCTGGGTGGGGCTGTATCCGCGTCCGCTGCTCGAGCGGAGCGAAGCGACGGTGCGCGCGCTCGTCGGCCGTGCGTCCGCGGCGGGCATCGATGTCGGACCGGTGGCGCGGCGGCATGGTGTCGGATCCCACGGGCCGGTGACTGTCCGGTGATGGGGACGCGCGAAGTGCTCTCGATTGGCCCCGAGCTGATTCTCGTGGTCGCCGCCCTCGTCGTGCTCCTCTGGGACGCGTGGGAGACCGGACCCGCCTCAGACTCGGCCGCGCCCCGGCCGGGCTCGGCGTGGATCGCGCTCGTCGCCGTTGTTATCGCGTTCGTGTGGAACGGCGCGGGAGGGACCGCCGGCGTGGGGTTCGCCGGCATGTACATTCGCGACCAGGTGACCCGGGTCGTCGACGTGGCGGCCCTGGGAACGGCCGGCGTGGCGATCCTGCTCTCGCCCTCCTATCTGACCAGGGTCCGCCTTCCCGCGGGCGAGTACTATGCGCTGCTGCTCCTCAGCACGGTCGGCGCGATGGTGACGGCGGCGAGTGGGACGCTCGCCACCCTGTTCCTGGGGCTCGAGATCCTGAGCATCCCGCTGTACATCCTGGCCGGGCTGGCGCGGCGGAGCCAGCGCTCGCAGGAGGCCGGTCTCAAGTACCTCCTCCTCGGGGCGTTCGCCACCGCATTCTTCGTGTACGGGCTCGCGCTGATCTACGGGGCCACGGGCTCGATCGACCTGCGCCGGATCGGTGAGGCCGCGCGCTCACCGCTGCTCGATGCGGGCGTCGCGCTCCTCACGATCGGCCTGGCATTCGAGGCCGCGCTCGTCCCATTTCACGCCTGGGCCCCGGACGTCTACGAGGGCGCGCCGCTTCCGGTCACCGCGTTCATGTCGGTGGTGGCGAAGATCGGCGCGTTCGCCGGGCTCCTGAGGGTCTTCCCGCTCGGGATTCCCCTCCTGGCGGATCAATGGATGCCGGCGCTGGCGGGGATCGCGATCGTCACGATGGTGCTCGGGAACCTCGCCGCGTTGTTCCAGACCAATGTGAAACGGCTCCTGGCCTACTCCGGGATCGCCCACGCCGGGTATATGCTCATCGGGGTCGCATCCGGCGGCGCGGCGGGAGTCTGGAGCGTGCTCTTCTATCTTTTGGTCTACGCCGTGATGAACCTCGGGGTGTTCGGCGTACTGCTCCTCCTGGAGCGCCAGGGCGCGGAAGCGGACCGGTTGGACGACCTCTCGGGTCTTGTGGGCAGGGTCCCGTGGGCGGCGGTTGCCCTTGCCGTTTTCATGGTGTCCCTCGCCGGCCTGCCACCGACGGCTGGGTTCATCGGCAAGCTCTACCTCTTCCGCGCCGCCTTGGGGGGACATCAGACCGCGCTGGCCCTCGTCGGGGTGCTCACCAGCGTGGTGTCGGTGTACTACTATCTCAGGGTCGCCTACGTGGCACTCTCCGGGGACGCCCCGCAGGCGGTGGCGGTGATCCGAAACTGGTTTGTCGGCGCCGCGCTTGCGATCGCGATCGCGGGGGTGTTTTGGCTCGGGCTGTTCCCCGCGGGCTTCACCGCGGCGGTGCAGCAGGCCGCCGCATCCTTGAGGTAGAATCTCGGCCCGTGCCCTCCGAAGAACAATTCGACGCCATCGTCGTCGGTGCGGGACCCGGCGGCGTCTCGGCGGCGGTGACGATGGCCCGCGCCGGCCTCAGTGTGGTCCTGTTCGAGCGCGGGGATCGGCCGGGGGTCAAGAACGTGATGGGCGGCGTCATGTATGGGCGGATGCTCGCCGACATCATCCCGGAGTTCTGGAAGACCGCTCCGCTGGAACGGACCGTCGTCGACGAACGGCTGTGGCTGACGACCCCCGAGACCGTGGTGACGGCGGGCCACAAACACGTGCCGCATGCCGGCACTCCCCCGAACGCATTCACGGTGCTCCGCGTCCCCTTCGACGGCTGGTTCGCCGCGCAGGCGGAGGCGGCCGGTGTGCTCCTGATCTCCGGGACCACGGTGGAGGACGTGCTCCGCGAGGACGGCCGGATCGTGGGCGTTCGCACCGGCCGCGAGGAGGGGGACCTCCGAGCCAACGTGGTCGTGATCGCGGACGGAGCGAACTCGTTCCTCGTGCAGAAAGCCGGGTTGGGGCGCCCGCTCGAGCCAAACGAGATGGCGCTCGTCGTCAAGGAGATCATCGCCCTGCCTGCGGAGACGATCGAGGAGCGATTCACACTCGAGCCGGGGACCGGTGCCACGATCGAGGTGTACGGCGCCGTGACGCGGGGGATGGCCGGGTACGGGTTCATCTACACAAACCGCGAATCGCTGTCCGTCGGCATCGGCGCGCTGATCTCCCAGTTCATGGAGACCCGGATTACCCCATGGGACCTGCTCGAGGGGTTCAAGACGCACCCGATGGTGGCGCCGCTGCTCCGCGGGGGGACGGTGCGCGAATATCTGGCGCATGCGATCCCCGAGGGCGGGTTCCGGTCGATGCCGCGCCTGTTCGACGATGGGGTGATGGTTGTCGGCGATGCGGCGATGATGGTCAACAACCTCCACCGTGAGGGCAGCAACCTCGCCATGGCGGCGGGCCGAATGGCCGGCGAGGCCGCGATTCAGGCCAAGCGGGCAGGGGACTGGTCCGCGCGCACGCTCTCGCACTACCGGGAACTGCTGGAGGCGTCGTTCGTGCTGCAGGATCTCAGGAAGTACGAGCGGCTGCCGGAACTTGTGGAGCGGCGGGCCGATCTGCTGCAGGTCTATCCCGAATTGCTGAGCGAGGCGATCCATGAGATGCTGACCATAGATGGCGTCGGCAAGCGGGAGAAGCAGCGCAAGATCCTCCGCCGGCTCCTCGACCGGCGCCCGTGGTGGCGGTTGATGCGCGATGCCGTCGAAGCCTGGAGGGCGATGGGATGAAGATCGAGGAGAAGCTCTACATGCTCCGCTGGAAGCACGACAAGCAATCGCACATCAGCATCAAGGACAAGCACGTCTGCTTGGAGACCTGCGGGCCGAAGTGGAAGCGCCCCTGTACGACGTTCTGCCCGGCGAACGTGTACGTGTGGGACGGCGAGAAGATCGTCGCGTCCCACGACAACTGCGTCGAGTGCACGTCCTGTATTCTCGGCTGCCCCTACCGGAACATCGACTGGCGGCTTCCCCGAGGCGGGTTCGGCATCGAGTGGCAGCACGGCTAGACTATCAGGACCCACCGCCGCCCCACCTCGCGAAGCGTCCCGTCTTATCGCCGCCACGTGCGGCAACGCTGTCTATTGGTCAGAATGTCTCAACTCTGTCCGATAGGGGGGAGCCTCGGACCAAGCACATCGGCGCCGTGCCTCTGATAGGCGAGTTTCAATGTTGCCAGATCACGCTGCGAGATCGGGATTCGGCTTATATCCTCAAGACACTTCTCAAATCCGGCGGGCTGCAAGACAAATAGCATTCGGCCGGGTCGGCGGGCGATGTTTTGCCAGTTGTGAGCCACGCCCTTGGGGACGAACGCTAGTGTCCCGGCGGTTCCACTGGTGAGCCGCTCGCCGATTCGGAACCGAAACTCGCCCTCCAGGACGTAGATCAATTCGTCGCTGTCACGATGCACGTGAAGCGGGCCTCCGCCGCCCGGCCCGACGGTTTCTTCAAGTACGGCAAACGCACCATCCGTATCCTCACCGGAGGCCTTCACGAGCACGGGTCGATCCGGATCCCGTTCGAACTTCTTCCCTACTCCCGGCAACACGAAGTATCCGTCCCTACCGGTGGTCACTGTGCACCCCCGCGTATTTCATGGCAAACTAATTAACCAGGCGCCTCCCGTCCGTCTGGCGGCCGTGGGCCCGCAGGAACGACACGCCCCACCCGATCAAGACGAGCGCGGCCATCTGCCCCCAGGTGAAGAACACGACGGTTCGGTCTTCGCTCCGTAAAAGGTCGAGGAGGAACCGCAGGGCGGACGAGGCGACGATGGCCGACCAGAAGAGGTAGCCGTCAAACGGACGCCGGCCCGCCGCCCCGACGACCCACGCGAGGATCAGGATGGTCCCGATCATCTCATACAACTGGACCGGATGGCGGGGGCCGCCGGGGATCCCCGGGAAGACGATCCCCCACGGCAGCGACGTCGGATCGCCGTAGAGCTCGCCGTTCATGAAGTTGCCCCACCGCACGAGGATGATTACGAGCAGCATCGCCGGTGCGATCGCGTCCGTCATCCGCCACACCGGGACCTTGTGACGAGGACACCACCAGGCCAGGAAGATCAGGCCGAAGGCGATGGCCCCGTGCGAAGCCAGCCCGGCGTAGGGCGGCCGAACGATCGCCAGCGGATCGCCCGCAAAATCTTGCGGGTGGGACACGACGTACCCCACGCGCGCGCCGACGAGCGCGGTGACGAGGAACGGGAAAGAGAGCGAGTCCACGATGAGGTGGCGCGCGATCCCGAACATCTCGCCGAAGTGGGCGGTGACCGGGATGGAGAGAAACAGCCCGAGGCCCATCATGGCGCCGTACCAGCGGAGGACGAACGGCCCAACCTTGAGGAGCACCGGGTGCATGCGCTAATAGTATAGCAACGGCAAAAATTCTTGACACTAGGGGGGTGATTTGATAACCTGGCTTCAAACTGAATAGCAACTCTTATCCAGAGCGGTTGAGGGACGGGCCCGATGAAACCCGGCAGCCTACCAGGCGCCCACCTGGCGTGGTGCTAATTCCCGACGGAAGATCCAATTCCGGTAGATAAGAGGGATGATCCCCCTCGCGGAGTTGGAGGGGGATTTTTGTTGTGCCGAGATCTGCGGGGTCCGGCGCGCCCAGGCAGCGAGAGCGGCTTGGAGAGGGAGGGGAGAGATGGCAGTGAGCGGGCTGGTCTGCCGCGAGTGCGGCCGGCGGTACCCAACGGAGCCGATCTTCGTGTGCGAGCACTGTTTCGGGCCGCTCGAGGCGGAGTACGATCTCGAGGGTCTCGGCGGGGAGGCGCTGCGGGACCGCATTGTCTCCGGGCCACTCTCGATCTGGCGGTACCAGGACCTTCTGCCGGCGGCGCGGGTCCCGGAGTGGGACCTCGCCCCCGGGTTCACGCCGCTCGTCCCGGCCCACCGGCTCGGCGACGCGCTCGGGCTCCGCCATCTCTACCTGAAGAACGACACCCGCAACCCCACTTGGTCGTTCAAGGACCGCGTCGTCGCGGTCGCCTTGGCCGCCGGGAAGACGTTTGACTTCACCGTCTTCTCCTGTGCCTCGACCGGTAACCTCGCCAATGCGGTCGCGGCGCATGCCGCCAAGGCGGGTCTTCGCGCCGTCGTGTTCATCCCCAAAGGCTTAGAGCGGGCCAAAGTGATTACGACATCGGTCTACCGGCCCACGGTGGTGGAAGTCGATGGGACGTATGACGATGTCAACCGCCTCTGCCTCGAGATCGGCGACGAGCACCGCTGGGCGATCGCGAACGTCAACCTGCGGCCCTACTACTCCGAAGGCGCCAAGACACTGGCGTATGAGGTGGCGGAGCAGCTTGGGTGGAAGGCCCCCGACCGCGTTATCGTGCCGGTCGGCTCGGGCAACATGTTCGTGAAGATTCACAAGGGCTTCGAGGAGTTTCAGGATCTCGGGCTGATCCCCCGCTGCACGGTGCGGATGACCGCGGCTCAGGCAGACGGCTGCGGTCCCATCGCCACCGCGTACCGCGAACAGAGCGACAAGGTTGTCCCGGTCCGGCCGAGCACGGTCGCGAAGTCGCTCGCGATCGGCGCTCCGGCCGACGGCCACTACGTCCTCGATCTCGCGCGGCGCACCGGTGGGGCCGTCGAATCCGCTACCGATGACGAGACGGTCGGTGCCATTCGCCTGCTCGCGGAGACCGAGGGGCTGTTCACCGAGCCCGCGGGCGGCGTCACCGTGGGCGTCCTGCGCAAGCTGGCCGCATCCGGGGTGATCGGGCCCGACGAAGTGGTCGTCGCGTACATTACCGGCATCGGTCTCAAAGCGATCGAAGCCGTGGAAGACGTGGTGGAGACCGCGGTCACCATCAAGCCGACCCTCGCGTCGTTCGAGGAGCGCGTCCTTGCGCTCGCAGGCGACTAGGGCACCTCGGAGGTAGACATCGATGGCTGTGCACGTGCGTATTCCCACACCGCTCCGCCGGATCACGAATGGAGAGCGGGTGGTTGAAGTCACCGGGAGCAACCTGGCGCAGGCGCTGGGCGATCTCGATCGTCGATTCCCCGGGATCCGGGCGAAGATCCTAGACGAGCGGGGTGAGGTGCTCCAGTTCGTGAACATCTTTGTGAATGAGCAAGATATTCGGTTCCTCTCCGGGCTCCAGACACCCCTCGGGGAAGGGGCGGAGGTCTCTATCGTCCCGGCCATGGCCGGAGGTGAAGTTGACCCGGTTTCGTGGACACCTTACTGTTGGGGTAATAGCCCCGGGGGAGGTCCACGATGGGACGGAGGAAGGTGCCCTACCCGCTGGAGTTCCGGGAAGAGGCCGTACGGCTCGTCCGGGAGGGCGGGAAATCGATCGGAGCAGTCGCCAAGGATCTGGGGATCGCCGATCAGTCGCTCTGCAACTGGGTGAAGCAATCGGACCTTGACGCCGGCCGCCTCACCGACGGCCTCACGACCGAAGAGCGTGTCGAGCTCCGCCGCCTCCGCCGTGAAAACCGTGTGCTCCGAGAAGAACGGGAAATCCTGAAAAAAGCCGCCGCCTTCTTCGCGCAGGAGACCCACTCGAAGCCGGGGCGGCCTTCGAGTTCGTAAAGCGAGAGAAGGCCGCACACTCCGTCAGCCATCACTGTCGTGTGCTGGGTGTCTCCCCCAGCGGCTTCTGCGCCTGGCAAGATCGGCCGCTGTCTGCGCGAGCGCAATCCGACGCGGCGTTGCAGGAGCAGATCCAGACGATCTTCACGCGCAGTCGGCGGACCTACGGAGCACCGCGGGTGCACGCCGAGTTGCAGGCCCTGGGCGTGCGGTGCGGCCGCAAGCGCGTGGCCCGGTTGATGCGCGCAGTTGGCCTCGTTGGCGCGCATCGGCGCCGCCCGCCGCGCACCACCTGGCGCGATCGCGCCGCGGCACCGGCTCCTGATCGCGTGCAACGGCAGTTTGAGACGCTCGCCTCTGGGTAGCGGACATCACGTACGTGGGGACCGGCGCCGGCTGGCTATACCTCGCGGTTGTGCTGGACGTCTTCAGCAGTCGTGTGGTCGATTGGGCGATGAGCGTGCTGCTGGAAACGACGCTGGTGTTGGACGCATTGAATATGGCGCTGTGGAATCGCCGGCCTGCCGCAGGGGTGGGTGAAGTAACTTAATCACGAGTTAGACCTGACACACCATTCGAATGCGTTCCCGAAGTGGTGCAAACCGTAATCGGAGGACATGCGATGATCGCAGGCGCGAAGTTCGGCCACACGAATCTGATCGCGAAGGATTGGAGAGCGCTGGCGCGGTTCTACGAGGAGCAGTTCGGCTG
>DASSXJ010000326.1 GCA_035703895.1 bacterium
CGCCTGACGGATCCGGTTTTGAGGATGCTGGTGCGGGTTGCCCGGCCTGAGGGGGAATCAGGGCGGACGCCCCATTCTGACAACCGCTCTGACGGCCGGCCGAGAATTTGGTAGCGGCCCGATACCTAGGGACGAGCACATTTCACGCCGCGCCGCCAGAGGCCAAGCCTATACTTCTTGGCCATGAACCTTCAACCCGTGGTCACTTTAGCTTCCCGAGCGCTCCCCCCGGCGGCTAGTTGCTACGCCCAAGGGGCGGTTACGCTGCTCGCTTCGGCTCGACCTGCCAATCTATGTTCTCGTCGGCATCCCACCTGGCGGCAATGAGGACGCTCAGGAGCTCGAACGCCCCCAAAACCATGATCAGCCCGATGCTAGCCAGAACCGGCCGGATCCACTCCGCGTCCAACACATGCCCCCCCTCCTTCCTTTACCTCACCTTCCATATTGAGGGTAGGCTTCTGGGTCGGTTTGTGCATCGGGTCACCGCCCGATTTGTCATGCGTGAATGATTGAGGGCATCTCCGGCATTGCCGGGGATCGCTGCGCGCCTGCTGGACCCAGGAAGGCTAGGTTATGGAATCTGGTAGGGGCCCAATGCCAGGGGTCCGACCCGGTCGATCCCAGCGAGCCGAGCTCTGTGGGTCCGCGAGCTATCGCCGCCGGGCAAACAAGGAGGGCGGTTCAAAGGCCACGACTCGAACGCGCGCATCGACGACGTCGACTCCATGCTCGTGGACGATGATCGGATTGCAGTCCAGTTCTGCGATCTGAGGAAGGTCCTCGACCATCATGCCGATCCGCAACAACACATCCTCGAGCGCAGCCACGTCGGCCTTCGGCGCGCCCCGAAACCCGGTTAACAGCGGGTAGGTCTTGAGTTCCCGAATCATCTCGGCGGCGTCCTCCCGCGTGAGAGGGGTCAGGCGGACGGACACATCCCGCAGCAATTCCACGAGGGTGCCACCGGCGCCGCAGGCGACGACCGGACCGAACTGCGCGTCGTGGACGACGCCCGCGATCATTTCGACGCCGGAAGCCGCCATCTTCTGCACCAGGAATGCCTCGGGGGAGTGTCCTTTGGAGGCAAGCATGGCCGCCATCTGCTTTGCCGCAGTCTGCACCTCTTTCGGCCCATGTAGTTGCAGCCGGACCCCTCCGAACTCGGTCTTATGAACGACCCCCGGGATGACCGCCTTAAGCGCGATCTCGCCTTCGATGGCCTGCGCCGCCTTGGCTGCCTCCGCCGGCGTGCGCGCGAGGCTTTGGTCGATGACAGGAAGCCCGTAACAGACGAGGAGCGCGTGAACCTCTTCCGGTGACATCCATCCGTCGCTCCGGGCGAGCGCCCTCGCGACCACGCGCGCGGCCTCGTCCCGTTGCAGGTCCCCGAACCGGGGGAGCGTCCCCAATGGGCGCGCCCGCCATTCTCCGTACCGGGAGATCCGTGCCAGGGCGATCGCCGCCGACTCGGGGAAGGCGTACGAGGGAATGCGGACCTCGCCGGTTTTGAGGGTGTCGGGAACGCCTCGGGCCGACATGAAAACGGTCAGCACGGGTTTGCCGCTGCCCAACTCGTGTACGCCTTCGATGATCGCACGCGCGACATCTTCCGCCCGCGTCACGAGCGGCGGGACGAAGATGACGATGAGCGCATCCACGCTTGGGTCGGCGGCCACGGCACGAATCGCCTCCCGGTAGTGCTCCGCCGGGGCAGACGCGATCATGTCCACGGGGTTGCCAACGCTCGCCTGTGGGGGGAGGAAGGCACGCAGCTTGGCTCTGGTATCGTCCATCAAGAGAGGGATCTCCATGCCTTCGGCCTCACAGGTATCGGCGCACAGGATCCCCGGGCCGCCCCCATTCGTAATAATGCCGACCCGGCGGCCCTTCGGGGGCGGCTGACTCGCGAGGAGCGAGGCGACGTCGAACAGCTCCTCGAGCGTATCCGTCCGGATGACGCCGGACTGCCGAAATAGCGCGTCCACCGTGACGTCGGAGGCGGCCAGC
>DASSXJ010000327.1 GCA_035703895.1 bacterium
ATGTGCCGGTACTTGGCGTACCGGCGCTCCAAGAGCCGGGGAATGGGAACCCGGCGCAGGTCGCGCAGCGTCGATCCGACCCGACGTTTCACTAACGCCGCCGCGCCCGCCGGATCGAGGTGGGCCCCGCCCACCGGCTCCGGGATGATCTCGTCGATCACCCCGAGGCGGTGGAGATCGTGCGCCGTCAGCTTCAGCGCTTCGGAGAGCGTTTCGGCCTGCGTGGCGTCCCGGTAGAGAATCGCGGCCGCCCCCTCGGGTGAGATGACCGAATAGACGGCGTGCTCCAGCATCAGGACCCGGTCGGCGACGCCCAGCGCCAGCGCGCCGCCGCTGCCTCCCTCACCGATGATCACGGCGACGATCGGGGTGGGCAGGCCGACCATCGCCGCCAGGTTGCGGGCCAGCGCCTGCGCGATGCCCCGCTGCTCCGCCTCGTAGCTCTGGTTGGCTCCGCGCGTGTCGATGAACGTGATGACCGGGATCTGAAACTTCGCGCCCAGGGTCATGAGTCGCAGCGCTTTGCGATACCCTTCTGGATTCGCCATCCCCCCATACAGGGACGCCGAATCTGCCGCGGTGCGCCACCGTTGATGCCCCACGATCACGACCGGGTCGCCGTCCAGCTCCGCCAGCCCTCCGACGACGACGGGATCGTCACCGCCCTGGCGATCCCCATGCAGCTCGACGAACCGCGTCGTCATGGCGGCGGCGTAATCCAGGGTTTGAGGACGCGCCGCGTGTCGCGCGAGCCGCACCTGGTCCCACGCCGGGAGCGCGGTGATCACTGGAAGCGATGCGCTCTCCTTGTCGGGACGCCGCCTCTGCTTCCCCGGGCTGAGATGTCCGACCAGGTAGGCCACGGTTTCCCGGAGCCCCGCGCGGGGCACGATCAAATCGATCAACCCCGCGCGCATCAGCGTTTCGGCGCGATGGGAATCGGGCGGCGCCGGCGTCCCGGTGGTCTGCTCGATGACCCGCGGGCCGACAAACCCGATCTGCGCCCCCGGCTCGGCGATGATCACGTCCCCAAGCGAGGCGAAACTGGCGGTCACGCCGCCGAAGGTGGGATCCGTGAGGATCGAAAGAAACGGCAGCCGCTCACCGTCGTGGCGCCCCGCCGCCGCGGCGACTTTCGCCATCTGCATCAGCGAGAGCATACCCTCCTGCATTCGCGCGCCCCCGCTCGCGGCGACGCTGACCAGCGGGATACGGCGCCGGGTGGCGTACTCGAACGCGTTGGCCACCTTCTCGCCCACCACGGAGCCCATCGTGCCGCCGAGGAACTCGAAATCGAATACCACGAGGACGACCCGGCGGCCGCCGATCCGGCAGAATCCTGCCGTGACGGCTTCGCGCAACCCGGTCTGCCTGCGCGCTTCCACCAACCGCTCCCGGTACGGCCTGCGGTCCATAAACTGGAGGGGATCGACGGAGACCAGGTTCCGGTCGACCTCGCGAAAGGTGCCCCGATCCGCGAGCATCGCGATCCGCGCGGGCGATGGCATGGGGAGGTGCCGCCCGCACCCGGCGCAGATGTACAGCCGTTCTTCGAGCGCCCGTACCGGATGCGCGAGGCCGCAGGCGGGACACTCTACGACCGTTTGGACGCGACCGGCGCCGCGGAACATCTCAAATCACTCCATCGCGGCGCAGGGCGGAGATCTCCGCGGTGTCGCACCCAAGTTCGCGAAGCACCGCCTCCGAGTGCTCGCCGAGCACCGGCGGGGGCGCGACGACTCCTCCCGGGGTCTCGGAGAACTTCACCGGCACTCCGTTGACCCGGATCCGGCCAGCGCGGGGATGCTCGACCTCCACGACCATCTCCCGGTGGCGGACTTGAGCATCTTCCATCACCTCATTCATCCGGTAGATCGGGCCGGCCGGCACCCCGGCTCGGAGCAGCCGCTCCACCCATGCGGCCGTCGTCCTGCGCGCAAACACCGGCATCAGCATATCGATCAGGACCCCTCGATGGCGCACCCGGTCGGCGTTGGTCGCGAAGCGCGGATCCGTGGCGATCGGGGTTTCCAGGGCCTCGCAGAATTTGTGCCAGAGCCCCTCGCTGCCCACCGCGACGTTGACAAACCCATCCCGGGTGGGAAAGGGCTGGTAGGGGACGAGGTTGAGGTGGGCCGAGCCGACGCGCGGCGGGTTCTCGCCGGTGGCGAAGTAGTTGGCGCCCATGTACGTCATCCACGCCACCTGGCCGTCGAGCATTGCCGCATCCACCCACTGGCCCGTCCCGGTTCGTTCACGGACTCGCAGCGCGGCCAGAATCCCGTACGCTGCGAACATCCCGGCGCAGATGTCCGCGATGGCGACGCCGACGCGCATCGGCGCGCCGTCGGGCTCGCCGGTGATGCCCATGATCCCGCCCATGCCCTGCACGATCAGGTCGTACGCGGCGCGCTCCCGGTACGGCCCCGTCTGTCCGAACCCGGAGATCGAGCAGTACACCACCCGCGGGGCCATCTCGCGGACGGTCGCGTAGCCGAGCCCCAACCGGTCCATCGTGCCCGGCCGAAAGTTCTCCACGAGCACGTCCGCGCGGCAGGCAAGGCGCAGTAGCAGATCGCGGCCCCGGCGGTCTTTCAAGTTCAGGGCGAGGCTCTGCTTGTTCCGGTTGATGCTGAGGAAGTAGGCACTCTCGCCGTCGTAGAATGGCGGCCCCCACCCGCGGGTGTCGTCGCCGCCGTCTGGGGTCTCGACCTTGACCACCCGGGCGCCGAGGTCGGCGAGCATCATGGTGCAGTACGGGCCCGCCAGCGCACGCGTGAGGTCCACCACGATCAGGTCATCGAGCGGGCGCACGGTCGGTTACCGCTGCACGAACGCAAAGCACCGGCAAAACGCTGCCTCCCCGCCCTTGAACCGGAACGGGAAGGCGCCGAACCAGACCCGCATGTTCAGGACTTCATCGATCATCCCGCCGACGTTCTCGACGTGGAACACCCCCTTGGGGAAGAGGTACGTGTGGGTGGCCTGGTAGGCCTTGGGCCACGGAAACGCCTTGTCGATGGGCATGCCGATCTTCTTCTCCACCTCGGGGACGAGGTCGGGGCGAGCCCGGCGGACGTTGGTATTAAATGGATGGTCCGTGGAGATCGCGTCGATGGCCAGCCAGCGGATCCCCCGATCGAGCACCCAGTTGCAGAACTCGAGCTGCGGACCGGGATGCTTGAGGAACGCCCGCGGAAGGTTCGGCTTCTCCCGGTTGCGGGCCTTGTACCAGTCCTCGTTGTAGTAATGGTGATAGCCGGTGTGGATCACCAGGATGTCCCCGCGCTGGATCCGGGTCTTGTACTTGCGCTCCCACATCTCGAAGTGCGTGGGCCCGTAGATATCGTAGTCCCCGATGTCGAACTGCGCCAGGTCCACGATGCAGGCCGGTCCGAACAACTCTTCCAGTGGGATCCCCGCGACATCGGGGCCGGGGTCGTTGAAGTGGAGGGGGGAGTCGAGGTGGGTTGCGATGTGATTGGTGCTGCTGATCAGCTGCGCATTGACCCCTTCAAACGCCATCTTCTTGACCCACTTGACCGTCGGCCCTTCATAGTAGGCAAACGGCGGTGAGTCCACGCTGAAGTTTTGCGAAAGGTCCAGCACGCGAAACCGGCTCATATCCACGGGCTTGACCGCCATCCCAGCACCCCTTCCTTTGCCCGAGATTGACCCGCTCACCCGACCGCGTCTCACGTTACCGCCCGAGTGCTGCGGCCATCGCCTCCACCGCCTCCTCGAAGCACATCCGTGGAGGCCGGACGAGGCCCGCGCCGATCTGTCCGACTCCCGCCCGGCGATGCGCGATGCCGGTGTTGATCCGGGGCAGGATCCCGGTCCGCACCACCTTGCGGATGTCGATCCCTGTCGGCGTGCCGCGAAAGTCGAGCGGGGGGATCTTGAACACCGGGTTCTCCGCAACCGTGATCTCGTACATCTCGAGGGTCGACGTCATCGCATCGCGGGCCGTCCCGCTGACGAACGTCACGATCGCCGGAGCCGCCGCCATCGCGAAGGCCCCGATCCCGGCGGTTTCGGTGATCGTGGAGTCGCCGACGTCCGGGTTGGCGTCGGCGGGGCCGAACCCCGGGAAGTAGAGCCCGACCGGCGTCTCCGCCGGGGCGGTGAACCACCGGTCTCCAAGACCGCTCACGCGGATCCCGAATTCTGTGCCGTTCCGCGCCATCGCCGTCACCAGCGTGCTTCCCTCGATCCCGTGGGCGGCATCCATCGTCGCCTTGCAGGCGGCCATCACCGGGTTCAGGACGGCCAGGTCATTGGCGGCCAGGTACCGGAAGACCTCGCTCTGCCGGTCCGTGGACAGGCCCGCGCGGACCAAGTGCGGCGCCAGCCACCGCCCGAGCAGTGCCGATCCCGCCCGGTTGCGGTTGTGACCTTCATCCCCCATCTGCAGCGCCTGGGCGATCAAGGTCTTCATATCGATCCCGCCGGCAAGTTCGAGCGCACGACCCAGCGCTGGGGCCAGGGTCTGCTCCATCCACCGCAGGCGATCGAGGACGTCCTGGCCGTACGCTCCGTAACGGAGAACTTTTCCGTAGCCTTCGTTGAGCGTCGAGTACGCACGGTTCCCCGCGGTCCGGTTCTCAACGATGCACACCGGCATCGACGGCGACACGATCCCCGCCATCGGCCCCACGGCCCCGTGGTGATGGCACGGATCGAACCGGACCCGCCCTGACTCGACGAGCGCCACGGCTTCGTCCTCCGTCTCCGCGCGCCGCTCGTAGAGAAGCGCCCCGATCACGGCGCCCCGCACCGGGCCCGACATCCGATCCCAGGTGATGGGCGGGCCGGCGTGCAGCAGCACATCGTCTGCCATCCCGGGGATCACGTCCCGGGCGCGGCCGACGCCGACGAGCATTGGGGCCGCATCCAGGACCCCCTGGATGGCTGCCGCGTTCGCGTCATCGATCCGTGTCATTCCAGCCTGTCCAGTAACTCGAGCATCGCGCGGTTCCCCTCCGCCGGCGGGCGCCAGTCCACGTCGATCACCGCCGCCGACTGAGCCCGGAGGCTCTCGGCGAAGCGCGCCAGCCCCACGTTGACGACGCGGGGCGCTCCCGCAAGAAGCGTGGGCGCGTCGCCGGCCGTAGCCCCCTCCGGCTGGGACCACGGGGCCGCGGGCTTCGCCCGCGGCACGCGGGGCGAGATCCGGGTCCACATCTCGTCACCCTCTGTCCCTCCGGCGACGATCGCGCCTGCCAGCGCCGCCGCCCTGGCGTTTGTGTCCTCGACAAGCACACCTGCGGTCGCAAGGCGCTCGACTTGGCGCGCGCGGTTCTGGGGATCCGCGTCGGTGCCGCAGACGCTGGCGACGACCGCGAGTTCGCGGCCCGCCGCGCGCGCCGCGGTGCATGCCGCGCTGATCGCCGGCGCAAGCGCGCCGGCCGGATCGGGATGAACGCCCTCTCCCAACACGACGTCGAGCAGCAGCACCGCGACCTCCGGATCCGCCGCCTCTTGACCGAGCCGCCCGGCGCGAAGCGTCATGTCGAGCATGGGGTGCAGGCGACCGACCGTGAATTCGTCCGCCCCCAGGTCGAGCACCGAATGGGCGAGGCTGCGCCCGAGTGATGTGAGCGGCCGAGCCTTCCCCATCGGTACGTTGGTGTACAGCGGCCGCAGGGCGGATTCCAGGAGCCACACGGTTTCGGCGCACAGCGTGCCGCCGCAGAACAATCCCCGCAGGTACCGCTGTGAGGCCCCCAGGCGAGATCGCGCGACCGCGGCCCGCTCTTTCGCCGCCTGAAACCACCCGCCCCCTTCCCCATCGAGGTCGCGCGGCGCTCCTCCGGCGAGCCGAACGGCCAGGATGCCCGCCTCCTCCAATGTTGAGACGGGGGTCAGCGTATCGGGCACCTCGTGGAGCGGGACAGACCCGACGAACGCCACCACGACGGGCTTGCCCACGCCGGCCGCGTGCGCGAGAAGACGCCGGGCGACCCCGGGATCGGGGGGCTTCGACACGAGCACCACGACCGTTGTCGAGGGGTCTTGCCTAAGCAGGGTCAGGCCGTCGAGCATTGTGGCCCCCCCTACTGCTTCGCTCGAGTCCCTTCCCCCGGCGCCGAGCGCGTGCGAGACGCCACCGCCCAAACGGTGAATCGTCGACATGACCTCCTGCAGGCCCGTGCCCGCGGCTGCCACCAGTCCGATCGGGCCGCGCCGGACGCGGTTTGCGAACCCGAGCGCGATTCCCCCGACGAAGGCCGTCCCACAATCCGGTCCCATGCAGAGGAGCCCACGCGATCGGCTCGTCTGTTTGAGCCGAATCTCATCCTCGAGCGCGACGTTGTCGCTGAACACCATCGGGTGTAATCCCGCGGTGGCGGCTTCGCGGGCGACGCGCGCCGCGAACCGGCCGGGGACCGAGATCAGCGCCAGGTTCGCACCCGGGAGCAGGCGCGCGGCCGTGGCGATGGTCCGCGGGCGATACGTCTGGTCTCCGGGATCGGTCGCCGGCCGAACACGGAGCAATCCGTCCAGCGACGAGAGCGCGGCCTCCACGTGCTGCGCGGTGTCTCCGGAAACGGCCACGACAAGGTCGTCGGCGGAAGCGGACGCGCTCCTGACGTCCAGGCCCGCCTCGCGGAGCAACTCGAGGTTCGCCGGGGTCCCCATGACCACCCCGGCCTCGACGATCCCAGGGAGGCTGCGTAGAGCCTGCTGTGCCTGCATGAGGGTGATGGAGTCGTAGTAGGCGCTGCGCCGGACGGCGCTCCTGACGATCATCCCAGGTGAGGTCGCCTCAACTCCGCAGGGACCGCCCGGCGCCGGCCGGTCCTCGGCATCGCGCGCGGCCTACTTGACCTTTTGAGCCATCTCCCAGATGGCGTGGGTATAGGCGCTGTCGGATGCGGGCTTCTTGATCACGCCGAACCGGAGGGCGATCTCGGCGGTCCGCCGAAACGCCGCCGGCTCCATGTACCCGATGCGGTGCGCCGGGGCCGGAGGCCCCCAAATCAGCTTGTTCACCTCAGCCATCATCGTCGACTGGTGCTCCTTGGTCATGACACCCGTGGCGTCCTGTTTGAGGACGATATCGACACAGTCCGCGGGATGGTCGCGGCAGAAGACCCATCCCTGGAACGATGCGCGCAGCACCCGGGTCGCGATCTCCTTGTTGCGCGCGTCCTTGAGCCACGATTCAGTCGTAAAGATCCCGTCCTCGAGCATCGCGGTGCCTTCTCGGTTAAAGTCGATCACGACGAGGTCCGTGGGTTTGACGCCGGCTTCGAGGACCTGATGATATTCGTTGTAGGTCATGGCCGCAGCCGCCGCCACCTGGTGGTTGAGCAGGAGGTTCATGTCAAACGGCTGCTTCACCAGTGTGAGATCTTTGTCCCGGTTGAGGTGGTACTTATCCAGGGTGGCGAGCAGTTCAAACTCATTGCCGCCGAACCAGACGGCGACCTTCTTGCCGCGAAGGTCACTCACGGTCTTAATGCCGGTGGACTTGAACGCGATCTCCCGCATCCCGCTGTACTGGTACACCTGGGCGACATTGATCAGCGGTGTCCCCTGCTCTCGGGCTGAGAGGAGGCTCGGCAGCCAGTCGATCCCGAATTGAGCGCCCCCTCCCGCGACGACCTGCTCGGGGATGACGTCGGGGCCGCCCGGTTTCACGGTCAGGTCCAAGCCGGCGGCATCATAGTAGCCCTTCTCCTTGGCCGCGTAGTACCCGGCGAATTGGGCCTGCGCCACCCACTTGAGCTGGAGCGTTACCTTGTCCTTGGCCGCCCCTCGTACATCGTTGGCGCCCGCCCCAAGCAGCGCCGTAACCAGTACCAGGCCGACCGCGAGACGCGCCCTCGTCCCCGTCCACATCCGGCTCATCCTCCCTGTACGCTCTTCGCGGTGAGATACGTGACGGCACGATGGTTCCCCTCTGCGGCCGCGCCCATAGGACCCGTGCGGGCCACTAGCGGCGAAGCGCCACGTGCCACGGCATCAGCAGCCGCTCGAGGGCGGCAATGACGAGATAAAAGGCAATCCCGAACCCACATGCGACAACGATCGCCCCCCACGCCTCGCGGGTGTGAAACAACGCGGTCTGGGAAATGATGTACACGCCGAGCGACCGCGCGAACCCGCCGAAGAACTCTCCCACGACGGCGCCGATCATGCTGAGGGACGCGGAGACTTTGAGCGCAGTAAAGATGAAGGGCAGCGCCGCCGGAATACGGAGCTTCATGAAGACCTGGCGGCGGGAGGCGCCATACGAGCGCATCAGCTCGAGGGCGGCCGGGTCCGGCGAGCGCAGGCCGCGGATTGTGGTGATCATCGTCGGAAAGAACGTCATCATGGCGACGATCGCCACCTTGCTCCCCTGCTCCACTCCGAACCATACAATCGCGAGCGGAGCGAACGCGATGATCGGAACGGAATTGGCGGCGATCGAGAAGGGAAGGACCGCGTCCGCCACCGATGCCCAGCGGACGCTTGTGAGCGCGACCAGGATCCCCAGTCCGCACCCGACGCCAAAGCCGGCGAGCGCCTCTTGGGCCGTGTACCAGGCGGCACCAAGGAGGAAGGCGGCGTTCGCCGCGAGGGTGCGGGCGATCTCCGACGGGGCCGGAAGAAGATAAAACTGGATCCCGAGCGTCCGCACGGTCGCTTCCCATGCGACGAGGGCAAACACAAAGACCCCGATGGGCGGGAGGGCGCGGCGGACACGCTCCGGTGCCCCGGCGCCCGCCATCAGGCTTCCCGGAGGGCCGAGCGGACCTGGGTGACCAGCGCGAAGAAGCGGGGCGATTCGCGCGTCGCTACGTTCCGAGGGTACGGGAGATCGATCTCTACGATGCGCTCGATCCTGCCCGGACGCGGGGTCAGGGCGATCACCCGTGAACTGAGGAACACCGCTTCGGGAATGCTGTGCGTCACAAACACAACGGTGTTGTGGGTCTGTGCCCAGATCGCCAGCAGTTCCTGGTTCATCCGCTCGCGGGTCAATTCGTCGAGGGCCCCGAACGGCTCATCCATCAGGAGGATCGGAGGACTGAACGCCAGCGCCCGCGCGATGCTCACGCGCTGCTGCATCCCACCGGAGAGCTGCCATGGGTAGTGGGCCTGGAACTGCTCGAGGCCCACCAGTCTGAGCATGCGGTCGGCGCGCGCGGTCCATTCGTGACGCGGGAAGCTCATCACTTCCAGCGGGAGTTCGACATTGCGGCGGACCGTCCGCCAATCGTACAACACCGGTGACTGGAACACGATCCCGTAATCGCGGGCCAGCCGGGCCTCGCGGGGGGGCTTCCCGTTCACGTGCACCACACCTTCGGTCGGGGTGATGAGATCCCCTATGATCCGCAGGAGAGTGGACTTGCCGCATCCAGATGGGCCGATCAGCGACACAAACTCCCCAACGGAGATCGCCAGGGAAATGTCGTGCAGCGCAACCGTATGGACGGCCCCGGCGTCGAACCGCTGGCTGACGTGCTCCACGACGATCATCGGCGCCGGCGCGGGGCCTGGCATCCCCCCGCTCACGCGGACTCACCGTCTGCGACGGACTGCTGTCCGCGCACCACCAACCGCTCCACTTCCACGATGAGGAAGTAAAAGACCATCCCCAGGAGCGCCGCCACCAGAATCGCCGCCCACAGGTTGGTCGCCCGGAACGTATAGTATTGGGCTGCGTTGATGATCACGACCCCCAGGCCGGCCGCCGATCCCACGGGCAGCTCGCCGATGATCGCGCCGACGACGCTCGCAGTCGCCGAAATCCTGAGGGCCGTGAACAGATACGGCACCGAGGCCGGAAGCCGCAACTTGAAGAACACCTGGCCCGGCGTGGCGCCGTATGATCGCATCAGGGCGAGGGCATCGGGCGGCACCGCGCGCAGGCCGCGCAGCACATTGATCGTCACGGGGAAGAAGGTCAAGTAACTGGCGATGATGGCCTTGCTGATCCAGCCCGTTCCGAGCCAGACGACGACCATCGGCGCGATGGCCAGGATCGGTACGGTCTGCGAAGCCACCACGTACGGCAGGAGCCCCCGCTCCGCGAATGGCCAGTGGATGAACGCCGCGGCGATGACAAACCCGGCGAGCCCGCCCATAAGGAATCCGGCGAGCGCTTCGCCGCCGGTGACCAGGGCATTCCGCCCGAGCGCGGTAAGCCAGAGTTCACCGCGACCTGTCCGCCGGAACAGTTCCCCCAGGATCGCGTACGTATGCGGCAGTTTGAAGTCGGGGATACTGAAGGCCGCTTTCACGAGCTCCCACAGGAGCATCCCGCCGATGATCACCCCCGCAACAGGAATCACATGGGCGGCAACCGCGCGGAGGCGGTGGCTCAAATGCGGTGGCCGCGGCCGTCCACGAGCCCCTTGCAGCTTAAGGCTTCCGTGTCCTCGAGTGCCTCCACCTGATGCGGCACGTTTGGCGGCGCCAGGAATCCCTCGCCCGGCCCCAGGTCGCTGGTCTGCCCATCGATGGTGACCCGGAGGCGCCCGGTAACCACCACCATGACCTGCTCCTGGGGGTGCGCATGAGGGACCGCTCCCTCGCCCTTTCCGAAGTGTAATTCTCCCACCTCGATTTGGGTCCCGGTGAGGAGCGGGCCGAACGCCTTCGAGTACTTAGGGGTCACGTATTCGCTTTTGATGTCGGAGAACCGGAACACCGGCATACAGTCCCTCCTAGGGCGCCTGATCGCGTACCGGCGCCGCCGCCGACCAGCCTTTGCTCCCCTTGCCTTCGACGAGGTTCTTGCTGCTCAGGAACTCGCTGTCCTCGAGCGCGCGGACCTCGTGTACGACATTCGACGGGATGTGCGCGACGTCGCCCGGTTCCAAGATGCGCTCTACCTCGTCCACGCGGGCCCGCAGCTTCCCCCTTAGCACGACGATGATCTGCTCATTGGGATGGCGGTGGGGGTCGGCGCCCGTGCCCTTGGCCATGGCGTACCTACCGACCTCGATCACGTCTCCGGTCACGGTCCCGCCCGCGGCCGTCGAGTAGTGAGGAGAAATCGTCTCCTGCGGAAGCTGCTCGAACCGGAAAAATGGCATCACGTGCCCTCCAAGAACGCGAATCGATCCCTGATGTGCGTGGCGCCCGGTGGTCCCCCTTCTCCACGCACACGCTTGACCCAGTACAATCGCGCGATCGACCACGCCACCGCGGGCCGGACCCGCGTCAAGTGGATGCTCCTCCCGCTGACGCCGGTGACGGTTCCGCGATCTTGCAGATACCGAATATGGAACTCCTCGGGCGGAAACGGAAGTTCCACCCAGAGGCTCACCGGCTCGCGCGCCTGGAGCGCGGCGAGCAACGCCGGATCAATCTTCTGGCGGGCGCCGGCGTACGAGTAAGTGGACCAGCCGGCCCAACACACGGCTAGGGTCCCCAGGAAGAGGATCGTTCGGTGCAGGTACCATCGCCGCGGAGCCCTCGCCCGCCCCTCCCTCAATGGTACATCCCCCACCGGACGACGGTGGCGCGCTCGATCGGAACCAGGATCAAGCCGTCCATGGCGATCGCGACGACCCCGATCACGAGAACGCCCGCCAGGATAATGTCGGTCCGGAGATAATTGGCCGCGCTGAAGATCATGTACCCCAACCCCTGAGTGACCGCCACGAGCTCGGCCGCGATCAACGCCCGCCAGCCGAACCCGAGCCCAAGGCGGATCCCGGCCACGATTCCGGGGAGGGCCCCCGGGAGCAGGACATCCCGGAGGGTCTGCCATCGGGACGCGCCCAAAGTCAGGATCGCCTGCTCGTACAAGCGGGGCACCCCGCGGACGCCCACCAGCGTGTTGAAGAACACGGTGAAGAAGATACCGTTCCCGATCACAAACAGGACGGTCTTCCAGGTGAGCCCGAACCAGGTGATCGCGAGGGGCAGCCACACGATCCCCGACAGGGCATTGAAAAACCCCGCGAGGGGTTCCACAAAGACGGCGAGAGGACGGCTGATCCCCACGAGGACGCCGATCGCGATTCCGGCGGTCCCGGCGACGGCCATGCCGAGCACCAGCCTGGTCACGCTGGTGCCGAGGTGTCCGAGGAGCGTTCGGTCCCGAATCCCATCGACCAGGACGCTCGCGACCGCCGCGGGAGAGGCGAGCGCGAACGGTTTGACCACACCGCTCGCGGTGAGACCGTACCAGACGGCAAAGATGACCCCGAAGGAGAGGCATCCCCGGCCGATCGCCATGCCGATCCGGAGCCCGCGCAGGGGCCGCGGCCCGGCGCCGAACTCCGGGTGGGCGGCGGCTACCGGTATACCAGTCCCCATCGCTCGATCGTCGCCTCCTCCAGCGGGCGGAGGAGGAAGTAATCGGTCAGATACCAGAGGACGCCGATCGCGATCATCCCCGCGATGATGCGCGCCGTGAGGTGAAATGTCTCGGCTTTGAAGATCAGGTACCCGAGCCCGCCGCTCCCCACGACGATCTCGGCCGCGATCAGGGCCCGCCACCCGTAGGCGATCCCCAACCGGATGCCCCCGACGATGTAGGGGATCGCGCCGGGCAGCAGAACCTGGAACACGACCTGCCGCCAGTTCCCACCCAAGGTCAGGACCGCGTACCGGTACAACCGCGGCACCGTCCGCACGCCCAGCATGGTGTTGAACGCGACCGGAAAGACGAGCGTGTACCAGACGGCCACGACGATCGTCTTGTCGGAAAAGCCGAACCAGATCAGAAACAACGGGAGCCAGGCGATCCCCGAAAGCGATTGGAAGAAGCGCAGCGGCGGGTTCATGACGTTGGCGATCCCCTCGTGAAGGCCCATCACGAATCCTGCGACGATCCCGAGCGCCACGCCCGTCGCCCCGGCCAGCAGGATCCGCCGCGTCGTTTCCGCGGCGTAGGCCGGCAGGATGCCCTTCGCGATCGCGTCGCCGAACGCCCGTGCCACCGCAAACGGAGACGGCAGCACATCCTCCGGCCACCGGGCCGCGGCGGCCACGAGCGCCCAGACGACCGCGAAGAGCACGAACGGGGCAAGCGCCTGACCCGCCGCAAACGCCGTCCTCCTTGTGACCGCGCCCCACCCCGACGGCCGGCCCGACGTGAGTCTCCCGCCCGGACCAATCATGCCTGCACCGCCTCCGCCGTGCGGTCCTGCGCGTCGAACTCCTCCCGGATCATTTTCAGGATCTCCTGCCGGTACCGGCCGAACCGCTCCTCTGTCCCCAGGACGTCCCACCGGCGGTGTTCCCGGGGAATCTCGATCACCACGGAGGCCTTGATTCGTCCGGGGCGACGGGTCAACACCACGACCCGGTCGCCGAGGATGATCGCCTCGTCGACGCTGTGGGTCACAAACACGATTGTCTTTCGCTCGTTAAGCGCGATCCGGACGAGCTCCTCCTGCATTACGTTCCGGGTCTGGGCATCGAGGGAGGCAAACGGTTCGTCCATCAGGACGACCTCGGGATCGGCAGCGAGCGTCCGGGCGACGGCCACGCGCTGGCGCATGCCCCCGGACAGCTCATGAGGGTACTTCTGTTCAAACCCGCTCAGCCCCATCAGCGCGACGTACCGCCGGATCGTCTCGTCTTTGATCCGGCGCGGCGTGCGCGCGATCTCGAGGCCGTGCCCGATGTTCCCCGCCACGGTGCGCCACGGCAGGATGGCAAACTCCTGAAACACCATCCCCCGATCCTGACCGGGCCCCACCACCTCGCGTCCGTCCAAGAGGATCCGGCCGCCCGTCGGGCGGGTGAGCCCGGCCACGAGATAGAGCAGCGTCGACTTGCCGCAGCCGCTTGGCCCGACGAGACAGACGAACTCCCCCTGCGGCACGTCGAGCGAGAGCCCGTCCAGAGCCCGCACCCGCTGCCACGTGTTCGGGTTGAAGTACTCGTGGACGATGTTCTCGATGTGGATCTTCGGTGGCGGCATCCTCAATTAAGCGCTGTTCTTGGACTTTTGGACGATTTCCTACCCGTCGCAAATCGGTCCGAATATCCGGGTAGCGCAGATCGTCCGCCGCAATCACGAACCTCCCCTGGGCGCGGGCTCACACCAAGGGCGTAGACAAACGGGGACGCGATACATGAGAATTGGCTCTGATGGACAATTCGCTTCTCCGGCGAAACCCACCCCCCATCCTTACAGTACGATTGTTTCCCGGGCTTCTGACGGGACTACTGGACCTGTTGGCGACACTCTCCGGTGACGACTGGACCACACCAATACCAAAGAAATCATGGTCCGTGAAGGACGTTGCGCTTCACCTCTTGAGCGGTGACATAGGGATCCTATCTCGTCGGCGCGACGGCTACGTGAGCGCCGCACCGAAAACCACAGACTACCGAGAACTCGTTGAGTTTCTGCGGACGCAAAATGACACCTGGATTCGAGCTGCACAACGAATCAGTCCCGGCTTACTCCGTGGTCTTCTGGGGTTTACCGGCCGGCAGGTGCAGGACTATTTCGAATCTCTCGACCCGAACGCCTCAGGAGAATCTGTGAGCTGGACGGGGCCGGGAGCAGCCCCCAACTGGCTTAATATTGCTCAAGAGTATACCGAGCGATGGCACCATCAACAACATATAAGAGAAGCGTTGGCGAGACCCGGATTCATGGAAGAACGGTTCCTCAGGCCCGCACTCGATACGTTCATACGAGCTCTTCCGCACACTTATCGGGATGTTCGGGCGCCGGAAGATACAGTCATTCAGGTCACCATCTCCGGAGATAGTGGCGGCGTGTGGTTGCTCGTGCGCGAGCGAAACAGGTGGGGTCTCTATATAGGTAGCGCGGGGAGGCCACGTGCCGCGGTTGTGCTCCCCCAAGAGATTGCATGGAAGCTATTCACAAAGTGGGCGACCAAAGATGAGGCATTGCGGGCATCAGAGATTCAAGGCGAGAGATCGCTGGTGTTGAGGGTCTTTGATATGGTCTCGGTTATCGCCTAGGGTCCCAACGATTGTTCATTGTCTTATGATGATGTGGTCGGGTTGCTTTCGGAAACGGAAATGGATCCATTCCAATGGCGACGATGCGGGCGGAGGGCAGATGGTGCTTCGCGTGGCCCTACTCCAGATGACGGCAACCGGGGCGGACCAGGAGGCGAATCGCCGGAAGGGCGACGCCTGCTGCCGGGAGGCGAAGGCGCGGGGAGCCGACATCGCCCTCTTCCCGGAGATGTGGAACATCGGGTACACGTTCTACTCAGGATCTCCTGACGATCCAGCCGAATGCCAGGCGCGCGCTGAGTGGCAGGCGCAGGCGATCGACCAGGGCGCCCCATTCTTCACGCGCTTCCAGCATCTCGCCCGGGAGCTCGAGATGGCCATCGGGCTCACCTATCTTGAGCGCTGGCCGGAGGCGGCGCCCCGAAACACTATTTCGATCATTGACCGGCGAGGCAAAGTCGTCTTGACGTACGCAAAGGTCCACACCTGCGACTTCGCACGTGAGGCCGCGTGTACACCAGGCGAGGATTTTTATGTCACGCGGCTTGACACCGCGCAGGGGGCTCTCAATGTGGGGGCTATGATTTGTTACGACAGGGAGTTCCCCGAGAGCGCCAGGATCCTTATGCTGAAGGGCGCCGAGCTGATCTTGGTACCCAACGCCTGCGAGATGGAGATGAACCGGCTCTCGCAGTTGCGCGCCAGGGCCTTTGAGAATATGGTGGGGATTGCGCTCGCGAACTATGCCGCCCCACAGCACAATGGCCACTCCGTCGCTTTCGATGGCATAGCCTTCGATGCTGAGGAACGATCCCGCGACATGTGTCTGCTTGAGACTGGCGAAGAGGAGGGAGTCTACCTCGCCAGCCTCGATCTCGACGTGCTGCGGAAGTACCGGGAGCGAGAAGTCTGGGGCAACGCCTTCCGCCGCCCGCACCGTTATGACGCCCTCGTCTCAACGCAGATCCGAACGTTTATTCGGAGGTGAGCTCCGTGGGTCAGCTGGCACCACGGAGGCGCGTCGCGCCGTGCCGTCTCCGCCGCCGTTGCGCGGGGCATCTATAGGAAGCACCGGGGACAGATTCCGCTGTCCCCGCGATAAGTGGGAGGACAATGGCGACACACGCAGTCGAGCCGGCTCCAGCCTCGGGGCCTGGATCGCCGGGGCAGGCGGTGCCGATCAAAGACGCGTTGCGCTTTGGTTGGCAAGCGCTGACGCGCCGTCTGGGCTTTCTGGCCGCATGCTCGTTCATCATCGCCCTGGTGACCAACGTCCTGGTGTGGCTCCGCCCGCCGGCTCCGGCCGTTCCTTCGTTCTCCTGGTCGCATGATGGAGTCTGGATGCTCATTGATTTCTGGGTCGGCACGTTCTTCTGGATAGGCTTTGTCAATGCCACGTTGCGGATTTGCGACAATCGGCCGGCGAAACTGGCCGACCTCATCTCGGCGCCTTCGCGGGTACTCCGCGGCTTCATGGCCTCACTCCTCTACTTCGTGCCCATGGTTGTGCTTATGGTGGCCCTCAGCGTGCTCATCACGTTCGTCTCACTCATGCTCGCGTTCGGGCTCTCGCATGATGTCGACAAGCTCCTCTCACGTGTGGAGGACGTTCTCTTGCTGCTGCTGGGCGGCGGGGTCGGCCTTGCCGTGCTGATTCTCGCAGTGATCAGCGCGACGCGTTCGCTCGTCAATCGGCAGTTCTTCGGCCACCTGCTTGTCGATGAGGACCTAGGAGTCGTCGAGTCGATGCAGCGCAGCCGGACGATCGCGCGTCCTGTCTGGCGTCGGCTTCTCCTCTTTGACACCGTCCTGACGATTGGCAGCCTGCTCGTCGTCGCGGTGACCTACCTTTCCGTCTCGTGGCTCGACCCCACGCCACTTCCCGCACCGTTCCGGCATTCGGTCGTGCCACTGCCTAAGATCGTGCGTGACGTCCTGGTTGTAGGCATAGGCTTCCTCGATTCCCTCGCGGCGTGGCCGCTCCTCATTGCCCACACCTTTGTCTACCGGCTTCTCGTCAACCCTGCAGGATCTCCGGCGCCTTACGATCCTCCGTGGGCAGCCCACGGCCCGCGAGAATGAACGCGATGCGTGACACCAGATGAAAGTGATTCACCGTAGCCCTTATTGACATGTCGCGAATTGATCGGTGGAGCGGACCAGTGCCTGGGTGATGCCCGGATCGTCGCCGGCATGCCCCGCATTGTCAACGACGACCAGCTCGGCGCGCCGCCAGACGCGGTGGAGGTCCCAGGCCCACGCGATCGGCGCCTGAAGATCAAAGCGTCCTTGCACCATGGTCCCAGGGATACCGGCCAGCGAGCCGGCGCCGCGGAGCAAGCTGCCGTCCTCGAGCCACGCGTTGTGTCGTACGTAGTGGGTGACGAGGCGCGCAAACGCCATCGCGAAGGCAGGATCGGTGAACCGGGTGGACAGTCGAGGTACGGGAGGCCACGCGAGGGTGGCGGACTCCCACGTACACCACTCCACGGCGGCGCGCTCGCGAACCACGGGGTCGGGATCGTGCAGCAGCCGGTGGTAGGCCTCGACGATGTCGCCATCGCGGTCGGCCACCGGCACCATAGCGCGGAGACGCTCCCACTGCGCTGGGAACAAAACCGCCGCACCGCCACGAAACCACCAATCGAACTCCTTGCGCCGTCCCGTCGTGACACCGAACAAGATCATCTCCGCGACCCGATCCGGATGCGTTTCGGTGTAGGCCAGGGCCAATGTGCTGCCCCATGAGCCGCCCAACACCAGCCATCGGTCGATATCGAGGCGGCGACGCAGCCGTTCGATGTCCGCGATCAGGTTCGACGTGGTGTTGCGCGCGAGGTCGGTGTCAGGTGCGCTTGCGTGTGGCGTGCTTCGCCCGCACCCCCGCTGGTCCAAGAGCACGATGCGGTAGGCGCTTGGATCGAACAGTCTGCGGTTCCAGTTCGTACATCCCGAGCCGGGGCCGCCGTGGAAGACCACGGCCGGCTTACCGCGCGGACTGCCGCATGTCTCCCAATACACGCGATCGCCGTCACCCACCGCCAACATGCCGTGGTCGTACGGGTCGATCTCGGGATAGAGGCCTGGCATGGCGATTGTTGGCTGCTACTTCTTGTCCTTGCTGATATAGATGTACGGCAGCATGTCGGCTTTGGAGGGACGCTGCCAGCCGAGAATGCCGAGTTTGTTGCGCTTGAGGATCTCACCCTTGACCCACGGTTTCCAAAGCTGCATCACCGTCGGGTGCCACAGGAAAACGGCCCCCGGGTCCCGCACCAACACGTCCTCCGCCCGGCGATAGGTGGCGCAGCGCTGGGCCTCGCTCATGCTGGAGTTCGCATCATTCACCAGCTTGTCGTAGTCCGCGTTGGCCCACGGGTGGCGGCCGCCGGACCTGTAGATGTTCATGAAGTTGCTGGCATCGAAGTAGTCGTATTCCCACGGGATCAAGACGATCGGCGACTCGTACTTGTTGAGCCGGTCCATGAAGAGCTTCCGCTCCAGGTTCTGCACGCCCATCTCCACGCCGAGATTTTGCTTGATCATGGCCTGGATCGCTTCGCCCGCCGTCTGCACCGTCGGGGACGCGGCGCGCAGCATGAGATCGTACTTCGGGAATCCCTTCCCGCCCGGATAGCCGGCTTCGGCCAGGAGGCGCTTCGCCTGTTCGGGATTGTACGCCATGGCGCCCTTGAGGCGGGCCGGGTCGGCGCAGTGGAATCCCGGCGGCAGCATCCCGTACGCGGGGGCGGCCATCCCCCGCCACACCGACTTGATGATGGCGTCCCGGTCCACGGCCATCGCGAACGCCCGGCGCACCCGCGGATCCTTGAAGGCGGTCTGATCCCCGCCGAAGGCGATCCACCAGGTCTGATAGTAGGGCCACGTGTAGCTTTCGCTCTTGAGCTTGGGGTCGGCCTGAATCTTGGCGACATCCGACGGCGAGAGCGAGCCTTCGTAGATCCACGGGATCGCATCGATCTCCCCGCCGAGGTACGCGGGGAACAGCGTCTCGTCGCGGCCGATTTTGTAGACGATCCGCTCGAGGTAGGGCTTCCGGATCCCCCGGTACATCGGATTCGCCACGAAGACGAGCTGCCGGTCCCGCTCCCAGGAGGCGAGCTTGAATGGGCCGGCCGATACCGCGGTGGCGGGAGAGGTGGACCAGGAGTCTCCCACCTTGCTCACAATGTGCTGGGGGACCACATAGAGGTCGCTGATGAGCATCGGCAGGTACGGGGTCGGTTCGTTGGTGGTGATCTGCAGGGTGGTCGCGTTGACCGCGATCACGCCGATTCGATCCAGCAACGCTTTGCCTTCATTGGCGTCCTTAAAATTCTTGATCGACGCGAAATACCAGGCGACATCGTGGCCGGTCTCGGGGTTCGCGACACGCTTTATCGTGTACTCAAAGTCCTGGGCCGTGAGCGGCGCGCCGTCCGACCATTGGAGACCCGGCCGCAAGAAGAACGTCCACGTGCGGCCGTCCGGCGAGATCGTCCACCGCTCCGCCGCCAGCGGTTTGATGTCGGCATTGATATCCTGCCGGACCAGCGGGTCGCTCATCAGCCCGGGTTGCCACTGGCTCTTTTGAACGGTTTTGCTCCAGTCGATGTACGTCCCCTCCCGCCCCAGCAGCGTGAGCACCTGCCCCGACGGCGGAGCGGCATCGCTGGGCAGGCTCGTCCCCACCGCATTGACGGCCGCCGCCCCCACGATCGAGCCCGACGAGACGCCGAACGTCGCGCACGCTACCCCCAGGCAAACGATTGCCGCGAGCCAGCCGGTGTGACGCACTTGTTGTCTCACGATCCTCCCCCTTTCTATTCTCGAGTCACTCTATGTCCGTACCGACCGCGGGTCCAGCACATCGCGCAACCCGTCTCCCAGCAGCACGAACCCCGCCATCGTGAGGGCGATCATCACCGCGGGGAAGAACGCCAAGTGCCAGTAGAAGCGAATATCGTTGACGCCGACCCCGACCATCTGCCCCCAGCTTGGGGTCGGCGGCTTGATCCCGATCCCGAGAAAGCTGAGCGCGGCTTCCGTGAAAATGGCCTGCGGGATGCCGAGCGTCACCGCGACGATTGCGGGGGCGAGCAGGTTCGGAAGGATGTGGCGGAGCACGACGCGGATCTCCCCCGCGCCCTCCGCCCGGGCCGCCTCCGCGTACTCCTGCTCGCGTTCTCGAAGGCTCTGCGCGCGGACCAGCCGGCAGATCGGGATCCAGGCGTGGAGGCCGATGGCCAGCAGGATGTTCCCCAGGCCGCTGCCGAGGGCCACCATGATCAGCAGCGCGAACAACAGCTGGGGGAAGGCGGTGAGCGCGTCGACCGCCCGCATGACGGCAAAATCTACCCGACCGCCAAGCACGCCGGCGGCGAGCCCCAGCGGCAGCCCGACGCCAAGCGCGATAGCCTGGGCGGTAAAGCCGACCAGCAGAGACACCCGCGATCCGTAAATCACGCGGGAATAGACGTCGCGTCCGACCCCATCGGTCCCCATCCAGTGGCGAGACGAAGGAAACTGCCAGGCGTCCCCAAAGTCGGTGCGGTCATAGCGGGCCGGAGTGATCCACGGAGCGACGAGCGCCAGGAGGGCCAGCAGGATCACGATGGCCGCGCCGGCGAGCGCCATCCGGTTCCGAAATGCACGCCGCGCCCAGGCCTGCCGGCCGCGCGCGGCCTGAGGCAGCAGCAGGGCGACCGGAGTCGGGCCGGGCGCGGTCTGGGTCGTCATCTCAAACGTACCGAATCCGCGGATCGGCGAGCAGGTACAACAAGTCGCTGGCGAGATACGTCACACTGATGAGCAGCGTGCCGAGGAGCGCGAGCCCCATGATCATAGGATAATCGCGATCGTACACGCTCGTCACAAAGAAATGACCGAGTCCGGGGACGCGAAAGATGCCTTCTACGAACAGCGACCCGGTGAGCAGGTCCGGCACCAGCGGGCCGATGATGGTGATCAACGGAATCATCGCATTGCGCAGGACGTGCCGGAGCACGACCCGCTGTGCGCTGAGCCCCTTCGCCCATGCCGTGCGCACGTGGTCGGCGGTAAGGACTTCAAGGACGCTGACGCGCGTGTACCGCGCGACCACTCCGAGCGGAGCCAGGCTGTAGGTGAGCACGGGCAGGATCCAGTTCCGTGGGGTCTCCCATCCTCCGGCGGGGAGCCATCCCAACAGGGTGCTGAAGAGCAAGACGAGGAGGCTGCCGAGCACAAAATGGGGCGCGACAAGTCCAAAGAGCGCGACTCCCGTCGCCAAGTAATCGGTCGACGTATTTTGTCGGAGCGCGGCGCCCACCCCGAGACCCAGCCCGCCGACCAAGGCGATCCCAAGCGCCATGCCCCCCAGATGCATCGTCACCGGCCACACGTGCGCCAGCAGGCCGATGACCGACTCTCCCGGCCGCTGATAGGAGACCCCGAAATTCAGGTGCGCGGCGTTCCACAGGTACAGGACGTATTGCTGCCACAGAGGACGGTGAAGTCCGAAGCTCCGCATGATGTTCGCCTTGCTCGCGGGCGAGAGGGGCATCTTGTCCTCATCGAACGGCCCCCCCGGGATGGCATGCATCAGCACAAAGACGAGCAGCGAGATAATCAGCAACGTTCCCGCGATCGCGGCAACCCTCGAGACCACGTAGCGGCCCATGCGCTACCCTCTATCGGAACGGTTGGTCGCCGGCACCAACCACCGCATAGTTTCGCCCCGATGAATGAAGCAACCCTTTTGGCTGAGACGAGATCAAACCGTGGTTCGTTGCTGAACCGAGGGATGTGGCTCCGGGCGGGGTTGGGTCCAGCCCGTGTGAATCTTCGCCTGCACCGCAGCCTCTAGCGCACCGGTTTGAGATCCGCAAAGAACTGGGGCATCTCGTGCATCGCCTTCTCGACCAGAGCCATGTTCAGCCCCTGCGAAAAGTCGACCGGCTGCTTGATCCGCCCGAGGGCGAGCAGAGCACGCTGCTCCAGGTCGGCCGCCGTAAGCGTATTGCGGCTGAACCGCGGATCGAAGTTCATGTACGTGACGGCCTTCTGAGCCGCGGTGGGATCGAGTCCTTCGATCCACCGCGTCGCGATCTGCGCCGCTTCAACCTGGTGATGGCGAATGTACCACTCAGACTCCGCAAACCCGTCGACCAGTTGCTGCATGACCTCCACGTTCTTCTTAATGAAGTCGTCGGATGACCCCACATAAAGGTCATACCCGACGTAGCCGCCGCCCCGGAGGACGACGTAGGTCCCGGGGATCTGCTGCAGAATCATCGTCCCGTACGGCTCCCACGTCACCTCGGCATCGACGCCGGCGGCGCGCATCACCGAGACGTGGTTCGGCGCGGGGACGTTGACGAAGGTGATGCGGTCGGCGGCGATCTTCTGTCGGCTCAATACGGCCCGGAGGTAGGCCTCGCCGGTGCCCGCGAGCACCATCCCAACCCGCTTCCCCGTCAGATCCTCCACGTGCACCCTCCGGATCCCGGTGCCCTCTCGGGCTGTGATCGCAAACATATCGTCGTAGTAGACACGCGTCGGATCGCCCATGACGACGACAAGCGCCACGAGCCGGATCCCCGCGTTGTAGGCGGCCGCCATTGTCGTGGGGCTTAGCGTGAGGAACTGCGCGTCGCCCCCTTGGAACGCCCGCATCACCTCTGCCCCGGAGTTCAGGACCTTGAGCTTCAGGTCGACCCCATGCTTGACGAAGATCCCCTTCTCGACGCCGACGAACTCCGGCAGGTGATTCATGTTATTGACGGTCGCCAGGGTGAACTGGCGCGGCGCCTGCCCGGAGGCGACGGGCGCCAGCCCGACCAGCGCCACCAGCGCTCCGACAAGAACGCCGATCCTCGGCCACCGCTCCTCCCGCATCGCGCACCCCCCTTTCACCAACCCGCCTCGGCGCGAGCCCTCAGTGCACCGGCTTGAGGTCGGCGAACATCTGCGGGGTGTCCCGCATGACTTTGTCGAGGTAGCTCGTGTCGATCGCCTTGGACAGGTCCGCCCCCTGTTTGATCCGCCCCCGGTCGATCATCACCTTATCGACCACCGCCTGGGCTCGCAGGATGTTCGCGCTGAACCGCGGATCGAAGTCCATGTAGGTGATCGCCTTCTTGGCCGCGGTGGGATCGAGCCCTTCGATCCACCGCGTCGCGATTTTCGCGGACTCGGCCGCGTGCTGGCGGACGTACCAGGCGGCTTCCACAAACCCGCGCACGAGCGCGTCCATGACGGCAGGGTTACGCTTGACGAACTCTTCGGGCCCCATCAGGTAGAGATCCCACCCGAGGTACCCACCCCCCCGGAGCACGACGTAACTGCCGGGGACCTGCTGCAAAATCATCGTCCCGTAGGGTTCCCAGACTACCTCGGCGTCGACACCGCCGTTCCGGAGGGCCGAGACGTGGTCCGGGGCCGGCACGTTGGCGAAATTGATCCGGTCGGCGGGGATCTTCTCTTTGGCGAGCACCGCGCGGAAATACTCCTCGCCGGTCCCGCCGACGATCATGCCGACCCGCTTCCCCACCAGGTCCTCGACGTGCAGTCGCCGAATGCCGCTCCCGGACCGGGTCAGGATCGCCAACGGGTCGTCATAATAGACGCGTGTTGCGTCCCCCATGACGACGGCCACCGCGACGAGCCGGACCCCTTGGTTCCACGCGGCCGACAGGGTGCTGTTGCCGATCGTGGCCATCTGCGCTTCGCCCGCCTGCAGCGCGCGTGTCGCCGAGGCGCCGTCGTTGAAGACCCTGAGCTTGACATCCACGCCGTGCTTGACGTAAATGCCTTTCTCGACCGCCACGAACTGCGGGACGTGGTTCATGTTGTTCACCGTGGCGATCGTGACCTGCGCCGGTCCCTGGCCCGACACGATCGGACCGACGCCGAGCAAGATGACGAACAGCACCCCCGCTGCGACCATGATCCGGTTCGCTCCCGCGCTGCGCATGGTCCCCTCCCCGCTGCCGGCGTTGCGTTCAGGCGGTCCGCTCGCTATCGGGGGTCGGCCACCCAGGACTTCTCCACGAAGACGGTCCCGGCGTCGTCCTTGCTCGGACAGTTCCCATAGGTGAAGATCAATTCGGCTGTTTCAGTGTCGCTCATATTCTGCAGCCCGTGGATGACCCCGGGCGGGATGTACACAAATTGGTTCTCGGTGACAGTATACTCCTTGCGCTCGTCTCCCATGTACAGTCTGAGCGTGCCCCTCCGGATGAAAAACGAGGCCTCGCACGAATGGTAGTGGGCCTGATTGCGCCCTCGAGGAGGAATCCGTGTCCGGCCCATCGTGACCGTCTTCGATCCCACGCTGTGCTTGTCCACCCCAAACGCGATCACGAGCGGCGGCTCGTACGTCACATCCTTGTTGATCTTCTCGGAATCGACGATGGCATAGCTCGACACGATCGGAACCTCCTTTTGGGTCACGCCCGCGTAGCACGAGTTGTCTGCGCGGCGGGCCGTATCCTGCCCGCCGGCCTACACCTCGACGTCGCACGTCTGATCCGCCTGACCCAACCCCAGCATCTCGACCAGCTTGCCAAACCCGTCCGCGAACGCCATGAACGCGCCGAGCTCGATCAACTCTTCATCGGTGAACTCGCGCTTCCACCGCGCGAGGTGCTCGTCGCCGATCGCGTGGTAATCCTCGCTGAACAGCGTCGCCATCTCCAGGGCGGCCCGCTCCCGGGGCGTGAAGATTGGGTCGCCGGGATCCCACGTCGCCTCGATCTTGGCCTGCTGGAGGCCCATCTGCTCCGCCACGGCGGAGCGGACGCCGCTTCAGTACCCGCAGTTGCGGAGGCGCGCCATCCTCACCCGCATCAATTCCTTCAGTGGATGCTCGACTACGCCCCGATAGAATGTATCCTGCCAGCCTGAGTAGAAGGCGTTGAGCGCCACCGGGTGGCGCGCGAGGATCCGCAGTAGGGTCGGGTTAGGGGCGCCGCGCTTGGCGGCATCGTCAAACGCCTGCCGGACTTTCGCATCAATAGCCTGCTCGTCCACGGGCTGTATCCGTATCACCGGCGTCTCCTTCTCGAAAGGCTCGGACCGCTTGTACGTATAATAATGGAAAAGACGCCTCTACACGACCGATGGACAACACGCCCGATCTTCAGCCGTGGCGAACCGACACGATCGACGGCATGGTCGTCGAATGGGACGTCGGTATCCGCATGAACGATGGGCTTGTGCTTCGGGCCGATGTCTTCCGTCCTGCTGCGCAGGGCCCTCACCCGGTGATCCTCTCCTATGGGCCCTACGCCAAGGGGCTGCCGTTCGAGCAGGGGTATCCGGACCAATGGCGGCGTCTTTCCGAGGGCCATCCCGAGGTGCTCCGGGGGTCGACCGGCCGGTATCAAAACTGGGAGGTCGTCGATCCTGAGAAGTGGGTACCGGATGGGTACGCCTGCGTGCGGGTCGACTCGCGTGGCGCGGGCCGGTCGCCGGGGTTCCTCGACCCGTTTTCCCCGCGCGAGACGCGCGACTTCTTCCTGTGCATCGAGTGGGCCGGGGAGCAGGCGTGGAGCAACGGCAAGGTCGGGCTCCTCGGAATCTCCTACTACGCGATCAACCAGTGGCATGTCGCCTCGCTCGGGCCCCCACATCTGACCGCGATGTGCCCCTGGGAGGGCGCCGCCGACTGGTACCGGGACATGGTCCGGCACGGCGGCATCGTGTGCGTGTTCTGGGACAATTGGATGAAGAAGCAGGTCATCACGGTGCAGCACGGACTGGGCGACCGCGGTCCGCGGAACCCGCACACCGGGCAGCCGGTGGCCGGACCCGAGACGCTGCCGGACGAAGACCTGGCGGCCAGCCGCGCCGACCTGCGGCGCGCGATCTTGTCGCATCCTCTCGACGGCGATTATCACCGTGAGCGATCGCCCGTCTGGTCCCGCATCACGACGCCGCTCTTGTCTGCCGCGAACTGGGGCGGGCAGGGCCTGCACCCGCGCGGGAACTTCGAAGGGTTCGTGCGGTCCGCGTCACGAGAGAAATGGCTGGAGGTGCATGGCCTCGAGCACTGGACCGAATTTTACACTGATTACGGCGTGGGGCTCCAGAAGCGTTTCTTCGACCACTATCTAAAGGGCGCCGACAACGGGTGGGAGCGGCAGCCGCGCGTGCACTTACAGATCCGGCACGTCGATCGGTTCGTCCCGCGCGCGGAAGAGGCGTGGCCGATTCCCCGCACGCGCTGGACGCGGTTCTATCTCGATGCGAGATCTGGGACGCTCGCCCCGCAGCCGATCGCTCGGGCCGGGGCCGTGGACTATGACGCGCTGGGGGATGGCGTCACGTTCTCCACGGCGCCCCTCGCGCATGAAACCGAGATCACCGGTCCGGTGGCCAGCAAGCTGTTCGTCGCGTCGAGCACGACCGATGCCGACGTCTTCGCCGTCCTGCGGGTCTTCGACCCCAGCGGCCGCGAGGTCGATTTCCAGGGCGCGCTCGACCCGCACACCCCAATCGGCCAGGGCTGGCTTCGCGCCTCCCACCGGTGGCTGGATCGGGCCCTCTCCACCGAGTGGCGCCCGTACCACAGCCACGATCGCATCGAGCCGCTCACCCCGGGCCGGGTCTACGAGCTCGATGTCGAGATCTGGCCGACGAGTCTCGTGGTGCCGGCGGGCCATCGTCTCGCCCTGACCGTCTTGGGCAAGGATTTCGAACGGCCGGGGGCCGGGCTGGAGATCAAATCGTTCGTGAATCCGCTGCGGGGGTCCGGGCCGTTCCTCCACAATGACCCCGAGGACCGGCCGCGGGCCGTCTTCGGCGGGCGAAACACCATCCACACCGGCGGCGCCTCTGCATCATATGTACTCTTGCCTGTGATTCCGAGCTAGGCGGGGATGGGCGACCCCGCACCCGGGAGCCACCGGCCCCACCCCGGCTCACCCACCGGCCGGCCGTCCTTCGCCACGAGGCGCCCTCTAGAGAACGTCATTACCGGCCCTCCCACAACGGCCATCCCCGCGTAGGGACTCCACCCCGCCTTGCTGATCACCTGGGCGTCCCGGATCACGCGAGACCGCGCGGGATCCACCAGCGCGATGTCGGCGTCCGCGCCGGGAAGCAGGCCGCCCTTCCGCGGATAGAAACCGTACAACCGCGCCGGACGCTCGCACAGCGCGTCCACCACCCGCTCGAGCGTCACCCATCCGTGATGAACCGCGTGCAGCATCAGCGTGAGCGTCGTCTCCACCCCCGGAAGCCCGAAGGGGACCTGCCAGATGTCACCGTCCTGCTTCTGCGCCCGGGTGGAGGGCGCGTGATCGGTCGAGATGTGCGTGATGCCGCCCTCCGCCAGCAACCGCCACATCGCGGCCGCCTCCTCTCCGCTCTTCAGGCGGGCCGGGGGCGTGAACTTGCGAAACGGACCGTGATCGAGCACCTCTGACTCCTGGAGAAAGAAATACTGAGGGCAGCTCTCCACCCACAAACTGGCGCCCCGCATGCGCTCCCGCCGAACCAGGTCGACGGCCTCGGGATGGCTGGTGTGGGCGATGACGACGCGGGCTCCGGTCATGCGCGCAAGCAGCGCGGTCTCCGCCGCGGCAACCTCCTCGGCCTCGCGTGACCGCCACTCGGGGATGATCCCGTAGTCGATCCGGCCTGCCGCTCGAAGGACCCGCTCGCGCTCGCGGGTCATCGCGTCATCCTCGCAGTGGATCAACAGGAGACCGCCGAACCGCGCGGCGGCGCGAAAGCACTGCAGGAGGTCGCCGGCCAGCACCGCTGGGACACCGTGCGTTTCGCAGGTGAACACTTTCAGGTAGGCGGGACCGGCCGCCCACAACTCATGCAGCCGGTCGAGCCGGTCCGGCCAGACGTGGGCCCCGAGACCGAAATCGATAAGCGAGCGGTGCTGGAGGTGGGCGACCTTCCGGTGCAGTCCCTCGACGTCGAGGACGGGAGCCGCGTGGGTATGTTCGATCACGGTGGTCGTCCCGCCGACCGCCGCTGCCGCGCTCCC
The DNA here is from genome assembly GCA_035703895.1 of bacterium. Taxonomy (NCBI): domain Bacteria; species bacterium. The sequence goes on from DASSXJ010000327.1 coordinate 27,896, forward strand.
GGTGATGAAATCCTCGCGGTCGGGCTCCCCCGGATCCATGAAGTGCACGTGGCTGTCCACGACCCCGGGAATCGCCAATAACCCGCCGGCGTCCACGACCTGCGCGGCGGGGGTGTCGTGGGTCCCGAGCGCCACGATCTTCCCATCCTGCACGTGGATATCCGCCGGGAATCGACCCCGCGCGGTGACCACGATCGCCCCTCGTATCGTGAGGTCCGTCACGAGGCCACGCGCACGACGATCCGCCCGGTCGCTCGGTCCTCCCTCACCATCGCCAGCGCCTCGTTCGCCTGGTCCAACGGAACCTCGCCGGAGATCACCGGGTGGACGAGGCCCCGTGCGACCAGGCTCAGCGCCTGTCGAAGTTCGAGGCGCGTCGCATACCTGCTGCCGAGCACCGTCAACTGTCCGAGCACCAGGCGTTCGGTCGGCACGGCCGGGTATTCATCGGGTTGGGTGGTGTACCCGACGCCGACGATCCTTCCGGCGGACCGCACCAGGGCGGCCGATGCCACAAGCGACCCACCGTGGCCGACCGTGTCGATCACGACATCCGCGCCGCGCCCTGCGGTCGCTGCGTGCACTCGAGCCGTCGCGGCCTCGCCGGCCGGGAACGCGTCCTCTGCTCCGGCCGCACGCGCGGCCTCAAGCCGGTGCGGCTGAATGTCGACCGCGAACACGGTCGCGCCCGCCGCCCTGGCGATCTGCACCGCCTGGAGCCCCACGCCGCCGGCGCCGAGCACCACGGCCGTCTCGCCGGCGCGGAGCCCGCCGCGCGATACCACGGCGTGGTACGCGGTCCCGAGCGCGCAGGTGAGCGGACCGCCGTGTTCGGGCGGGACGTTCGCCGGCAGAGGGAGCACGCAGTCGTCCGGCACGGCGAGATACTCTTGGAATCCACCCGGGGTGGCGAATCCGGCCCATCCCTGGAGATTGGTGCAGAGGGTTTCCTCGCCGGCCTGACAGTGCGTGCACGTGCGGCAGGCCCAATAATGGTAAACCACAACCCGGTCGCCGACGCGGCCGCGGGCGCCGGATCCCAGAGCCGCAATCTCCCCCGAGATCTCATGTCCCGGGACGTGGGGGAGCGGCAGGGACGCGGAGAACGGCATCGCCCCGGCGACCACCTTCAGATCGGAGCGGCACACTCCACACCCGATGATCCGCACCAACACTTGCCCCGGCCCCGGGGACGGCTTCGGCAGGTCGGCCATCTGCAGTGGCGCTCCATACCGCGCGACCACCATGGCGCGCATCATCTCACCCCCACGGGTGCGGTCCGGTCACGCCGCGAAGATCACCGCTCCCCGCCCAAACAGACGGCCTTCCCGCAGCATCGCGTGCAGCGTCTCGACGTTCTCCAGGGGAACGGCCTGCGAGACGACCGGACGGATCCTGCCCTCCTGCACGAGCCGGGCGGCCGTGAGCACCTCGGCCCGGCTGCAGTACCGCGAGCCGAGCACCGCGAGTTCATCCACCACCATGCGCCTTGGGATCACCTGGAACCCGACGTCGGCAAATGTCGTGAGCGTGATCATCCGGCCGCCGCGCCCGAGCAGCCCGAACGTCCACGTCAGCGTCTGCTCGCTGCCCACAAGGTCGACGGCCACCGTGGCCCCGCCTGCGAGGGCCACGCGGGCCTGCGCCTCCGCATCGGGAGCGCGAAAGTTGACCGCGTGCTCGGCTCCCAACTCGCGGCACCGGGCCAGCTTGGCGTCATCTGTGTCCACGGCAACCACACACGCGCCGAAGAGCCGCGCCATTTGGAGCATATGGATCCCGACGCCGCCGCCGGCGCCGACGATCAGGGCCCGATCGCCGACCCGGACCCCCGCCCGCGTCGCGCACACATGGTACGGGGTGGCGATCGCATCCGGAATTGCCGTGCCCTCGACAAACGGCACCCCCTCCGGCAGCGGGAGCACGTTCCCCTCGGGCAGTGTGACGAACTCGGCGTAGCCGCCGTCTCGGTGGATGCCCACGTAACCGCGGTGGTCCCGGCAGAGCGAGTCCCTGCCGGCCCGGCAGAACTCGCACCGCCCGCAGGTCAGGTAGAAGAACGCCATGACGCGGTCGCCCGGCCGGACGGCATGGACCCCGGGTCCAACCTCGGCAACGACCCCGGTGATTTCGTGTCCCGGGATCCGCGGCAGCCCGTCGGGACGCGCCATCTGGCCGTTCATGGCGTTCAGCACCGTCAACCCAACGCCGCATGCGCGGACCGCCACCAGCACCTCGCCCGCCTGCGGTGTTGGGCGGGGCACTTCGACGAGCGCGAGCGGGCC
>DASSXJ010000328.1 GCA_035703895.1 bacterium
TACTCGCCGATATACGCAACGGTGGACACGATCCAGTATACGGACAGCCCGATCTGATAATTGACCGCGAAAACGCCGATCAGGATCGGCATAACAGCGAATAGTTTTGCCTGCCGCGGGTCTTGTATGGTCAATCGCTGCTGCCACAACGTCGTGATCGCCACCAATGCGGGGAACACCAGCAGGAGGAGCCACTCAGGGTGGTTGGGCAGGGCATGAGAGATCTTGTTCCACGGCGCCTCGTCGAGACGCATCCAGGGGATCCCAAAGACGGTGGCATCGCCGAACAATCCTTTTCTGACCAGCAACTGGAAGAGCGCCCACAAGATCGGGATCTGCACAAGCGTCGGGAGAATGCCCCCCAGGGGATTCACGTTGTGAGCACGATAGAGCGCCATCATCTCTCGGTTGAGCGCCCGCGGATCATCCCGGTACTTGCCCCTGAGGGCTTCCATCTGTGGGGCCAGGGTTTGCATCGCCTTCATCGAGCGCAACTGCACGCGGGTGAGAGGGTGCAGGACAAGCTTGACGAGGAGCGTGAGGAGAATGATGGCCACGGTGTAGTCATGCGCGAACCCATAGAGAAATCTTAAGACGGCGTTCAACGTCTCGACGATCGGATTAAGGACACTCAACGAATGAGGCCTCCTCGGCCGTCGGGCGCCAGGTCACGTGATGGGGCGGCGAAGAAGATCGAGGCCGAGGGCCGCCGTCCACGTGAACTCGGATCCTCCCAACCCCGCTCCCGTGTAGGCGTGATAGTATTCGTAGATTCCCGCGGAGCGGACGAGGTCGAGGGTCGCATCCGCGAGCCCCCGAGCTTCCGTGCGCAGGCCCAGCGCTTCCAGCCCGCGGGCCAGGAACCAGTTGGTGTTGACCCATGCCGGGCCGCGCCAGTACCGGGCGGGATCGAACGCCGGCTCAGTTGGAGGCGTGGACGGGACCATGCGGCACCCTGCACTGCGCGATTGGTACTGGGCCAGGATCGATGCCGCCTGGCCGGCGTCGACGAGGCCTCCCCAAATCGCCCCCAGGCCGGCGACCGTGTCGACGGGGATTTGAGCCTGACCCGTCACGTCGTAGTCCCGGAAGAGCCCGGCCCCCTCATTCCACAGCGTCGCGTGATACGCGTCGTGGAACGCGTGAAGGTCCGTTTCGCTCAGCGCGGCGGCCTTCCCCACGGCGTGCGCGATGCGGTTGAGGTCTACCGCCGCCAGATACCAGATGGCATTGAAGAGGGCGTCGTAGACGGCGAACGGCGCTTCGGCAAGTCGCGCGCCCCCCTCATACCCGCTTGCGGCGATCTGCTCGACCAAGTACATATAAAAGTCATAGTCCGCATCAACCGGCCGTTCCGCGGCGTGGACGACGGTCGTATCCCGGCGCCGATACGGGCGGGATGGCCGGTACCCTTTTCGAACGGCGAAGTCCCACCGAGGACTATTGTCGAGTCCGCTCTCCCACGGATGGATGATGGCGACGAGCGGCGAGCCGCCGACCGTCCGGTGGCGGGGAAAGTACAGGAGCGCATCCCGCAGTGGATCGAAAATCCGCGCCCACCACTCGTGCCGCACGCCTTCGACCGGCTGCAGCAATCCTGCAAGATAGACCGCCGTCGGAAGGACCAGAGGCTGCGCGATCCCGTTCGTGATCTCCCCGCTCCTGCGCACCGGGACGTTCGGCCACCACTCCGGTCCGGGAAAATAGTCCGCGGTGTCCGGATTGTAGCGGATCGCAGGGAGCATACCGTTGATCCATTGGCCCGCCAGCAGCGAATCCACCTCGCGCACCGCACGCGCCCAGTCCACATGCGCCCAGCCGATCGCCGCGAACGCGCTGTCCCAGTTCCATTGGTGGGGATACAATCGGGGGCTGGGTTTCGTGTAGCCCCCGAGGTCGTTGGTGCGGAGCACGTCCTGGGCTGCAGTGATGAGATCCGCGTCGGTCGTCATGCGGCTACGCGTCGAGCGCGTCGCCCGTGCGAGGGTCGAAGAGCCTGATCCGCGCCGGATTGAGTCGAAGCCACACCGGGGCCCCCGAGTCGGCGCGAAACTCCTCCGGCGCGGTCACCTTCAGCGATCCCCCGGCCGCCTGCACGGTCAGGAGCTGGTGAGGGCCGACCGGCTCGAGGACCACCAGCCGGCCCGGAATCGCGTCGGCCGAGCTATCGAACCCGACCGCGATGTGCTCCGGCCGGACGCCCAGCAGCACGCTCGCGTCCGGTGCGGCGGTGGCCGCAGCGTTCGGGTCGAGCGGGATCCTCACGCCCCCGACCTCGACCGCGCGACCTCTCGCTCCGGCGCGTACCGTCCCCTCCACGAAGTTCATCGGTGGGCTGCCGATGAAGCTGCCGACAAACCGGTTGGCCGGCGTCCCGTACACGCGGGCCGGAGTGTCGCACTGGACGATCCGTCCCTCTCTCATGACCGCGATGCGCTCACCGAGGCTCAGCGCCTCCACCTGGTCGTGGGTGACATAGACCGTGGTGGATCGTATCTCATGGTGCAGCCGCTTGAACTCGGCGCGCATCTGCAGCCGCAGCAGCGCGTCGAGGTTGCTGAGCGGCTCGTCCATCAGCAGGACCTGGGGCTTCATCACGATGGCGCGTGCGACCGCGACACGCTGGCGCTGGCCGCCCGACAGCTGGGCCGGATGGCGGTCGAGCAGATGGTCGATCTGGAGCAGTGCGGCGCCTTCTTCCACCCGGCCGCGTACTTCTCCCGATGGCAGGCGGCCCATGCGCAGCCCGAAGGCGATGTTCTCAAAGACGGTCATGTGGGGGAAGACGGCATAACTCTGGAAGACCATCGCGATGCCGCGTGCGGCCGGCGGCGCGGTCGTGACGTCTCGGCCGCCGATGATCACGCGGCCGCCGTCTACATGTTCCAGGCCCGCCAGGCAACGCAAGATCGTCGTCTTCCCGCAGCCGCTCGGTCCCAGCAGGACGACGAACTCCCCCTCCGAGATCTCCAGGGAGACGTCGGCGACCGCCACGACCTTTCCGTACACTTTGCGCACCCGGTCCAAGTGGATGGTCGCCACGTCAACCCGTCCTCCGCGTCATCGCACGGTGATTCCCCACAGCGTCAGCAGGTAGCGCCGGATCACCAGGATGATGATCAGGGCCGGGATGATCATGAAGAAACCCGCGGCGAAGCGATAATCGAGGGGTGCCCCCGAGCCTAGGGCTCCGACCGAGTTCATGACCAACGCCGGCAGCGTCCGGTTGCGGACGGTCAAGATGGTCGCCGCGAACACCTCGTTCCACGAGAGGACGAACGTGAAGATCGCGGCCGCCGCGAGACCGGGCAGCGCGATCGGGAGCGCGATCCGCCGGAACGCCGCGAGCCGGTTGCATCCCAGCGTCATTGCCGCTTCCTCGAGTTCGTATGGGACCCCGATGAACACGGTGGTCGTGATCACGACCGTGAACGGCAGCGCAAGCGCCGTATGGACGAACGCAACGCCGAGCAGCGTGTCGTACAACCCCCACGAGATGAACGCCACGGCCAGCGGCACCGCCAGGATGGTCGCCGGGAACGTCTTGGTGGCAAGGATGGCCAGGCGAAACCCCTCCCGGCCCGCGAACCGAAAGCGCGACAGCGCGTATCCGGCCGGCGCTCCGACGAGGACGGAGAGGAGAATGGTCAGCACAGCCACCAGCAGGCTGCGCTCGGTGGACTCGAGGACGCCCTGCGTGCGAAAGAAGAAGCGGATCGTCTCCAGCGACCACGGGTGCGGAATGATCGACCGCGGCCACGTATACAGTTGGGAGCGGGTCGTCAGGCTGGCCACCGCGACCAGCAGGAGAGGCACCAGGACCCACGCCGTCAGCAGGGCGACGGAAATCCCCAGCAGGGCGCGCCGCCCCGCGGTTGTCATCCGCGGGCCGCCTCCACGTCCCGCGTGCGCAGCAGCCACAGGTAGATCACGGTGATCGCCATGGACAGCGTCATGATCACCACGGCGTAGGCGCTGGCGACGTTGGGGTTCCGGTACTGCGAGTATTGAAAGTAGGCTTCGCCGGCCAGGACCGGCACGATCCGTCCGGCCAGGGTGATGACGGTCGCGAACAGCTGAAACGCCAGGATCGTGCGGATGATCAGGGCGGTCTGCAACGCGGGCCGCATTAGAGGAAGCGTCACGTAGCGGAGCTTCCGCCAGCCGGTGGCGCCGAAGACATCCGCCGTTTCAAAGTAGTCTTTCGGGATCAGCTGGAGGCCGGCGACGAGGACGATCATCACGATCGCCGTCGCCCGCCAGACCTCAGTGGCGATCATCGCCCCGTACAGCCAACCAGGGTGTTCGGGTGAAAGGAACGTGATCGGCTGCGAGACCCAGCCCATCCCCCGGAGGGCGGCGTTGAGGTAGCCGCGCTCCGTGAACACCGAAAGCCAGATGAGTCCGGCCGCGAGGTCGGAGATGCCGAGCGGGATCGCGCAGGCGTACAAGAACCACTCATGGCCACGAAACCGCGCGTTGACGAGCAGGGCAATCGCGAGCCCGAGCGCGACCTGTAGGGGGATTGTGATCGCGGTCAGCACGAGGCTGTTCCGCAGCGCGTCGCCGAAATACGTGTCTTGGGCCATGGCCTGGAAGTGGCGGAGGGTGAAGCCTCCGTCCTCGCCGCGGACGCTGATGAGGAGCGCCTGCACCATCGGGTAAACGAAGAACACAGAGAGAAAGGCAACGGTGGGCAGCAGCAGCGCATACGGCAGCCAGTCCACCGAACGCCTAGACCGATCCGCGGCCGCGGCCATGGGGGGCGGGGAGAGGGGTGCGCTCCCCGCCGCGCTCAGGGGCAGGCTACTCCACCCGGCAGGGGCGCTCCTCGGGGTCGGGCGGCGGGCAGGCCGCGTTCGTGGCGCGGTACAAGTCCGCGAGCTTCGCACCTTGGGCGGCCAGGACATCCTCGATCTTTCGACCCTGGACGGCGATCTGCCGGAACGTGTCCACGTACAGCGGCACGAATTCGCCCGACCGGGCGCCGAGCCCGATCGGCAGGAGGGCGGTCCGGGCGTCGCGCGCGGTGGCCTGCGCGGTGACGCCGTCGATCATCGCCTTGAGTCCGCCAGCGGCGACCGCCCCGCTCGCTTCACGCACCGTGGGGAAGAAGGCTACCCCCTGCAGCGTCATGACCTGCGTTTTGGGCCGCGTCAGGTACTCGATCACCCGCGCCGCGGCATCGGGGTTCGGCGAGGTCTTCGGAACGCCCAGGCCGGCGATCACCGCCAGGTAGGAACGCCCTTTCGGCCCGGCCGGCGAGGGGAGGACGACGAAATCGTTGGGCCGGTCCCGCAGCGCGGGCAAGAGGCGCGCCACATGATCCCAGGCGACCCAGACCTCGCCCAAGAGCAGCGGTTCCTGCATGAAGTTGTAGAGGAACGATGAGGGATGGCTCACCCCCCACAGGCGGCGCAGATACCGCCACATCTCGACCGCTTCGGGCGACTTGAACTTCTTCACCTGCGAGCCGGTAAACGATGGATAGGCGTACCCGTGCAGGAAGCGTCCGTACAGACCGGTTGGTCCCGAAGGGAAGCCGATCCGGCGCTGACCGGTTGCCTGCTTGATGTTCTCGCCCCACTGCAGAAGATCATCGTACGTCATCGCCTGCGGGTTGCGGCCGCGCGGGAAGTACGGCATGGCCTGCTTGCTGGCGACGATCAGGTACGTCGCCTGCATCCACGGGACGAACGCCTGGATCCCGCTGATCTGCCCCGACTTCACGACGTCGGGGACAAAGGTGCGATCCCGGCGCCCCTCCAACTCGCGGAGCAACGGCGCGACATCGCGTACCGCACCCTGCGCCACGAGCAGCGGGTAGTCCCCCTGGAGGGTGCCGGTGACCGCCACGGAACCGCGCCCCGCCTTCGTTTCCGCGAGCAGCCGGTCGATATACGGGCCCGCCGTGTCGGCGACGAACTGGACGCGGATGCCGCTTTCATCTTCGAAGGGTTTCAAGAGGGTGGTACGCGCCCATTCCTGCTCCTCGACGGGCGTGAGCTGTGTCGAGGTGAATGTCACCTCCTGGGCTGGAGCCGAGGACGTCGGCGCAGCACCGAGCAGCAGGGCGAGGCACGCCACGAGCAGCCCACACCTCATTCGATCGCCTCCCTTTGCCGGCAGCACGAAAATGGATGGGGCGCTCGCGCCCCAACGGGTTGGTGCGGGGGGTATTTCGGTATCTCCGGGCGCGGACCCCTGCCAGGCTAGACGGGAAACCCCTCTCCCAGTCCGATCATGTGGGCGGCATAGACGTAGGCGCCGGCGTTCCAGGCAAACGGGATCTCTGCAGTGTAGAAAGACCGGGAGATCGGCTTCCCCGCCTGGTCGTACACTTCGTTGACCCCATTGTGCCGGAGAAACCAGGTGCCGATGCGGGCGAGATCGGCAAATGCCCCGTCGCGGTCTCCGTACCGCGCCTTGCAGACCGCGTTGAGCGTCCCGAGCCACGGCCAGATCATCGTTCGGTGGTAGTCGCCGATCCCGGCGAGGTAGTACATTGGAAAGACCCGCCAGAATCGGTAGATGGGTTCGCAGACTCGCAGCGGGGTATCGGTGTCGAGCCGGCGGGTGCGAATGTAGTCGAGGATGCACCGAGCCTGATCGGGGGTCGCCACCCCAAAGAGCATCGCGAGGACATTTCCGTCGGAGGAGAACCCGCCCTGTCTGTTCCCCCAGATCCAATCGGCGAAGTACTCGCCGGTCCAGAAGATCTGCAGGCGCTCATGGACGCGGGCGGCCGCCCGGGTGAACTCTTGTGCCGCCTCCATCTCGTGGTTCATCGTCTTCAAGGCGGCGTAGGCCCGCAGGCCCTCGTAATAGATCACGTTCAGATTGAACACCTTGTTGAACTTGACGATCGAATCCATCCAGTCGGCGAGCCAGTAGCTCTCGATCAACCCGTCGCCGTCCCGGTCGTGACGGTTGAGCCAGCCGATGGCCCGATCCATGACCGGGTCGAATCGCCGGAGGAATGAGAGATCGCCGCTCCGCTCGAGATACTCCCGAGCGGCGATGATGAACAGCGCGCTGGGATCGATCGGATCGGAAAAGATCCCCCCGGCGCGCCCGACCACCTTCGGGCGGCTTCGCAGGGTGTTGTAGCCGGTAAAGTGATGCCCGACGAACTCCACGCGGACCGGCAGCTTCCCTGACGGTAACTGATATTTAATGAAGGTGTCGAGTTGCGCCAGCGCCTGCGCGTGGTCGCCCAGGGCGAGTGCGCCAAACGACGCCCAGAACCCATCGCGGGCCCAATAGGCATTGAACTTCAGCCGCCCGGCCACGATGCCGTCGGGATTGTAGCAGGCGCGGAGATCGCGCACGGCGATGCGGTACGCGCGGCGAATGGTGTCGATCGTCTCGGGCTGGTCCATCGCTCCGGCGGCTCCTCTCTCTTGAGTGTATGCCCGAGACGCTCCCTCGAATGCGGCCTGGGGGAGGACATTGCGACCTACCTCGCCAACCCCCCACCTGGTATGGAATACGGCATCACGTTGCCTGGGGCCGGGCCCCTCGCGACCTCTGAGGCGTTGATGGCGGTCGCGACCCTCGCGGAGTCGCTCGGCTTCACTTCGGTGTGGGTGACCGACCACATCGCCATCCCCGAGCGCTCCTCGAGCGCGTACCCGTATCGCGACGATCGGAAGCCTCCGTGGCCTCCCAACATTCCGTATCTCGACGCCCTCACGGCGCTGACATGGGTGGGGGCGGTGACACGCACGATCCGGCTCGGCACCTCGGTGCTGGTGCTCCCGATGCGTCCTCCCCTCGTCGTCGCCAAGTCGGTGGCCACCCTGGATTATCTCACGGGCGGTCGGGTGGTGCTCGGCGTCGGGGCCGGGTGGCTCAAGGAGGAGTTCGAGCTGCTCGGGCAGTCCTTTGAGGACCGCGGACCGCGCATGCGCGAAGCCATCCGAGTCCTCAGGGCCTGCTGGGCCGATGATCCCGTCCACTTCGAGGGTGCGCATTACCGGTTGGCGCCGTTCGGCATGGATCCCAAGCCCCGGCAGGGCCCACGGGTGCCGATTCTCGGCGGAGGCGAGGGCGATGTGGCGTTGCGCCGAGCCGCAGAGGTCTGCGACGGATGGCATCCGTTGAATCTCTCGCCCGAGCAGGTCCAGGAGCGCTTGGGCCGCCTCCGCGAATTTGCGGATCGTGCGGGACGGAAGTTTACCGATTTGACGCTGGCGGTCCGGCCGGGGCAGACCGTGGTGCTCACGCGAGATCTGGCATCCCGGTACGACGCGTTGGGGATCCAGGTCCTGGTGGCCGATCTCAACTACCGGCAACTCACGTTGCCCGAGGCGCTGACGCAGGTCGGCCACCTGGCGAAAGCCCTGCGGCTCTCGTGAACGGGCGCACCGTGCACCACCCAACGATCATCCTCGCCTCGGCGTCGCGACGTCGAGGGGCACTGCTCGCGTCCGCCGGGATCGTGGTGGAGGCGGTCTCTAGCCGCATCCCCGAACACTTCATTCAAGGGGAGTCCGCGCAGGATCACGTCCGGCGATTGGCTGAGGCCAAGGCCCGGGCCGTCGCAGAGCTGCACGACGGCCGCTTCTTCATCGGCGCCGACACCGTCGTCGTCTGCGGCGACGAGGTGATGGGCAAGCCACACGATCGGCGAGACGCGGAGCGGATGCTGCGCAAACTCTCGGGGGGACCGCACGAGGTGATCACCGGATACGCGGTCTATGATGCGATGGAGGATCGAGTCCGCGTGGGCGCCGCGACGACGCGCGTATATTTCAAGGCGTTGGAGCCTCTGGAGATCGCCGCGTACGTGTCGACGGGGTGCCCCCTGGATAAGGCGGGCGCGTACGGGATCCAGGGGCGCGCCGCCTACATGGTCGCGCGCATTGAAGGTTCCTATACAAACGTCGTGGGCCTTCCCCTGTGCGAGACCGTCGACACGCTGGTCCAAATGGGCGCGGTGTCGTACGCGTCCGGCCACGACGGCTGAGCGAGAAGGAGCGCGCGGCATGCCCCGGGTTGTTCTGCTGAATCGGATGCTGCACCGGGCGGGTCAGGAGTGGCTCGAAGCCCGGGCCGACGTGATCGTGGTTCCCGCCGATGCGCCTCCGGATCGTCTCGTCGATGCCCTGGCCTCGGCCGAAGCGGTTGTCGTCCGACTCCCTGCCCGGATCACCAAGGAGGTGATCGCCGGCGCCCCCAGGCTCCGAGTGATCGCCACGGCCGGCGCGGGCGTCGACAATGTCGACATCACCGCGGCGACGGCGGCGGGAGTGCCTGTCGTCAACAACGTCGGGATCGGTCCGAACCCGGTGGCCGAACACGCCGTCGGCCTCATGCTCGCCCTCGCCCGACGGATCGTCATGGGGGACAAGCGACTGCGGGGCGATGGGTGGGCGTGTCGCGATCAGTTGCTCGGCCGGGACCTGGGGACGGAGCTGTCGGGCAAGACCGTCGCCATCGTCGGGTTCGGCTTCATCGGGCGCCGGGTCGCGGCGATGTGCACGGCGGCATTTGGCAACCACGTGCTGGCGTTCGACCCGTTCTTGGACGATGGCCCGTTCGCGGCGGCCAAGGTCGAGCGGCGCCGAAGCCTGCGCGAGCTCCTCCCCGAGGCGGACTTTGTCACCGTGCACGCCCCGCTGACCGATGAGACGCGCCACATGATCGGCCGGGCGGAACTCGCCACGATGAAGCCGACCGCGTATCTGATCAACTGCGCGCGCGGAGGCCTGGTCGATCCCGAGGCGCTGTACGAAGCCCTCCGCGAGCACCGGATCGCCGGTGCGGGGATCGACGTCTTCGAGCCCGAGCCGCCGCCGTCCACCCATCCACTCTTGGGGCTGGACAACGTCATCGTGACCCCGCACCTCGCCGGGTTGAGCCACGAAACGAACCGTCGGCTGTCGATGTCGGCGGCCGAGCAAGTGCTTCAGGTGCTGGCGGGCGACCGGCCGCCACGGCTGGTGAACCCGGAGGTATGGGACCGCCGCCGCAAAGCCTAGTTCAGGAGGACATCATGCCGACACGGAAGCGCCCCAGGACCCGCACACGCGAAAGCGCCCCCTCGCGCCCACCGCGAGGGCCGCGCGATCCTCGGTCCGTGATCCCGGAGTTGCGCGACGTGCGCAAGAATCAGGTACAGACCGGGGACGAACTGAGGGACGCGAACGTGCCGATCGCGACCGAGCCCGCGTTTGTGTTTCAGCCCTAGCCGATGGAGACGCCGCTCTATCTGACGATCAGCGAGCTCCGCGACAGACTGCGCCGCAAACAGTTCTCGGCGGTCGACCTCGCGCGCGCGGCGCTCAACCGGCTCGAGTCGCACGGCGGCCGCTACAACGCGGTGGCGACCATCATGCACGATCGCGCGATGCGAGAAGCCCGGGCAGCCGATCAGCGGCTGCAGGGCGGGCGTGGACAGGGTCCGCTCACCGGGATCCCGTACGGCGCCAAGGATCTCCTGGCGGCGAGAGGCGCGCGGACCACGTGGGGGGCGCCTCCCTTTGCCCGCCAGGTGCTCAATTACGACGCGGCGGTGATCGAATTGCTGCGCCGGGCCGGAGCGGTGCTCGTGGCCAAGCTCGCGATGATCGAGCTGGCCGGGGGTGGGGGATACCGGTATCCCTCGGCCTCGCTTCAAGGGCCCTGCCGCAACCCTTGGAATCTCGAGCACTGGTCGGGAGGGTCGTCGAGCGGCACGGGGGCGGCGGTCGCGGCGGGTCTCGTCCCGTTCGGGATCGGATCGGAGACCTCGGGCTCGATCCTGTCGCCGTCCGCCAACTGCGGAGTGACAGGGCTGCGGCCGACGTACGGGCTGGTCAGCCGTTATGGGGCGATGGCGCTGGCCTGGACGATGGACAAGATCGGTCCGATGTGCAGAAGCGCCGAGGACTGCGGGTGGGTGCTCGAGGCGATCGCGGGGGGTGACCCGCGCGATCCCGGATCGGCGGGGCGCGGATTCAGCATGCGGAACGCCCGGGCCCGTCGGTGGTCGGGGGTACGCATGGGGTACGTCGGGGACGACTTCGAGGAGGGTGTGCACCGGTCGGCGCGGGCGGCGATGCGGGAGGCGATCGCGGCGTTCAGGAGCCTCGGCGTCCGGTGGAAGCGTCTCTCGCTGCCTGCGCTCCCGATCGACGCGACGGCGAGGACGATTATCCGCGCCGAAGGGTCGTCCGTGTTTCGAGACCTGATCGCGAGCGGGGGCGTCTGGAAGCTTGTGGACCGGCGACAGGCCATCGGGCTGCGCGCGGGCCTCGAGGTGACCGCGGTCGAGTACCTGAGTGCGATGCGGGTGCGGCGGATGCTTCAGGATGCGTTCCGCCGGATCTTTTCCGAGGTCGACGTGATTCTCGCGCCCACGCGCTTTGCGCCGGCGGGTCGGATCGACGAGCCGCTCGATCCTCAGTGGCGAACCCGGTCGCCGGCAGCCGGGCGCTCGACGCGACGTGGCGCGCGGGGCGGCGGGGGGGTCGCGCTCGTCCCCGCGGGCAATCTCGCCGGCATTCCGGGGCTCTCGCTTCCATGCGGGTTCAGCACCACGCAGCTGCCCGTGGCCGTCCAGCTCGTCGGCCGGCCATTCGAGGAGGCCCTTTTGATCGCTCTCGGTCGGGCCTATCAGTCGATCACAGACTGGCACCGCCGGACTCCGCCGATCCCGTCAAAGCCGGAACCCCGCTCGTGAACCGCCGGACCGCGGATGTCGTGGTCATCGGGGCCGGCGTGATGGGGGCGAGCGTCGCGTATCACTTGGCCCGGCGAGGGTGCCGCGACGTGCTCGTGCTGGAGCGGTTCGGGTCGTCCGGATTGGGCAGCACCGGCAAGGCGACGGGCGGGTTCCGCTGTCAATTTACGACGGAGGTCTACGTCCGGGTGTCCCTGCTGGCCCGGGAGCGGCTGCGCCATTTCAAGGAAGAGTTCGGCGTCGATCCCGGCTATCGCCCCGTAGGGTACCTCTTTATGGTAAAGAACGCGGCGCAA
>DASSXJ010000329.1 GCA_035703895.1 bacterium
CGATGAGGCGTTTGTGGCCTACGCGGTCCATAAGGGCTGGCGCGATCTGCTGGGTTTCCTGGCGGTGCACGACAACCACCCGCCGCTCTACTATGCGCTGATCAAGGCGTGGGCCGGTATCGCGGGGACGGGCGAGGTCGCGCTGCGAGCGCCATCGGCTGTGTTCGGCGTTCTCTGCGTCCCACTGACCTACGCGATCATGCGGCGGCTGTCGGGAACCGTCCCGGCCCTCGCGGCCGCGCTGCTCGTTGCGGTCTCGCCGTTTGAGGTGATGGCCGGTCAGGATGCTCGCATGTACACGCTGCTGCAAATGCTCACCTTGACGGCCACGCTCCTCTTGATCCTTCCCGACCGACCGTGGTGGTGGCGCCCGCTGTACATCGGCACCATGGCGGCGATGGTCTACACGCATTATCTCGGGTTTCTCGTGATCGGCGCGCACGGCGTCTGGACCGCGTGGCGTGACCGGCGGCGGCTGGGGGAGTGGATGACCGACGTAGGGGTCGCGGGCATCCTGTTCATCCCGTCGATGTCGTTCTTCTTCGAGCAGATCGCCCGGCATCACGGGTGGGGGTGGGCACCACACCCGCTTTTGGACGTCGGCGGGCTGTTCGCCTTCGGTGGTTCCCTGTTCGGCCTGGGAAGTTTTTTGTTCCCCGGCTCGCCGCTGAGCGTCGCGCAGGTTGCCGCGGTCCTGCCGTTTGTCGTGGTGGCCCTCCTGGGGGCGCGCGGCATGTTACTCCCTGCGCTGGTCCTCGTTGTACCGATCGGGACGATGGCGCTGTTGCCGCTGGTGGTGCCGGCCTCCATCTACCCCCGCTGGTACTCCTTCGTGTTCCCGTTCTATGCGATGCTGCTCATCAATGGGATTCTACGAATCGCCCCACGTCGAGCGGTGGCGGCGGCGCTCGTGGCTGTGGTCATTGCGTGCGGCCTGCCCGTGATGGGACGGTATTACCTTGACCCCTCGTACCGGCTGTGGAACTATCGCGGCGCGGCAGCCTACGTGCGGGCGGAGTCTCATCCAGGCGATTTGATCATCTTTATCGGCGATGAGTACGCCCCCATCCCATTCGACTACTACTACGGGTCGACCGACGACGCGCTGACGTTGATGCCGACGGAGAGCACGCACGGGCGCGCGAATTTCTTTGCCTACCGCGTCGCTGCGATGGCCAAGGAGCACCCGCGCCTGTGGGTCATCTCGCTGGTTGTCTGGCGGAAACCGACGACGCAACGGCTCTTCCCGTTGCTGATGTCGTCGTACCGCGAAACCACCGCCCGGACGTTCTCGGGCGTGGACGTGTACGGGTTTGAAGTTGCGGGCGGGGTTCGAGGCCAACGAGAGGGAGAGCGCGCGCGATAACGCCGGGCGCCGGGTCAGGCAGATAGCACGCGAAAATCCTTCGGCGCGTGCGTGAGGATCCGGCACCCGTCCTGCGTGACCACCACGAGATCCTCGATTCGGACGCCTCCCCACCCGGGAAGGTAGATCCCCGGTTCCACCGTCAGGATCATCCCGGGCTCCAACGCGGCGTCTTCTGTTGGAGAGAGACGAGGCCCTTCGTGCACCTCGAGCCCGACGCCGTGCCCCAGCGAGTGGCCGAACGCTTCGCCGAACCCGGCGGCGGCGATCACGGCGCGCGCGCGGGCGTCCACATCCCGGCACAGCACCCCGGCCCGCATCATCGCCAGCGCCTGCAGCTGGGCATCCAAGACGACATCGTAGATGTGACGCTGCCGGGGATCGGCGGTCCCGAGAGCGACGGTCCGGGTGATGTCGGAGCAGTAGCCCTGCGAGATGGCGCCGAAGTCGAGGGTGACCAACTCGCCCGCGCCCATGATCCTCTCGCTCGCCCGTCCGTGCGGGAGCGCCGATCGTGGGCCGCTGGCGAGCACCGTCTCGAACGCCAGCCGGTCGGCCCCTGCGCGCCGCATGAAGATCTCCAGTTCCAGCGCGGCGTTGCCCTCTGAGAGGCCGGGGCGGAGCACATCCAGCATGTGGACGTACGCCGCGTCCGCGATGTCGACGGCTCGGGCGATCGCGGCGACCTCCGCCGCGTCCTTGACCCAGCGCATCCGGTCGACCGTGCCGAGGGGTACCAGCTCCGCGGGGGCGAATTTCTCCCGGAGCCTCTCTACCTGGGCGTACGGCACGAACTCGGACTCGAAACCGATGGACCTCGACGTCCGGCCCCTCACCGCGGCGGCGAGCGCTCCCAGCGGATCGCGGCCGCCCCGCACGACGGTGCATTCCGGCGCTTCATCGGCAGCCTGTTCTTCGTAGCGAAAGTCCACTCCGAGGAAGATCTCGTCCGGCGTGATGAGCGCGAGGCCGGCCGACCCGGTGAATCCCGTCACGTACCGGCGGTTTTCGTTTTTCAAAATGAGCAGCGCCCCAACGTCGGAGGACGCCAGCAGCTCTCGGGCCCGGGCCGTGTGCCCCCGGGCCGCGGTCCGGGTCTCGGCCTTCATCGATCCCCCGAGCCCCCACGCAGCAGGAACCGCTCCAGCAGCCGGACCAGGCGGGTCAGCATGAACTCTCTCTGGCCCTGCGGCCGCACCAGGATCGTATGCAATCCGAGCCTATTCCCTCCAAGGATATCGGTCAACAACTGGTCGCCGACCAGCGCGGTCGCCTCCGGCGTCGTTCCCATCACGGTCAGCGCCCGCCGCAGCGCTCCGCGGCGCGGCTTGAGGGCCCCCACGACGATCGGGAGGCCCAGTCGGTCGGCGATCGACATCACGCGGCTGCCCATGTTGTTGCTCACAATGCACAATCGGAGGTCCGCATCCTGCGCCGCCGCGATCCACACCGACAGCCGCGGACTGACTTCGTGGACGCCCCACGGAACAATGGTGTTGTCGAGATCCAGAATGACCCCGCGGATGCCCCGGGCCCGGAGCGCGATCAGGTCAATATCGTAGACCGTCGAGACCTGCGAGGATGGCCGGAGCCACCGCAGCACGCGTCCCCAGCGGTCTCGAGGCTCAGTGCGACGGTTCGCCTTGGCCCTCTGCCGGTCCGTCGGACACGCTCGGCACTTGGTCCTCCGTGTCTTCCTCCTCGGCGGCCTCGAAGGCCTGGCGAACTCGCTCAAACTCGGCGTCGTCCTCGATCGTGATGAGCGTGTCGTCCTCCATGCGGAAGATCACCGCCGTGTCCGAGTCTTCACCGCTCACCACCGGCTGCAGCACGGCATATCGCCGCTGGTCCACCTCGAGGACCTGCACCAGGCTGAATTCGTGCTCGACCCCGTCTTCATCGAGCAACGTAATGAGGTCCTCATCGCCGCCCAACGCGGGATACCCCCTTGCGCAACCGTCCGCCAGGCGCCCACACGCGGGCGTCAAACGCAAGAAAAGTCTAACATCGGCTCGGGTGCGTAGTCAACGCGATCATCCATGGAAGTTTCACTCCACGCACGCTGATCCTCTCGGATTCTTGCATTGACACCGAACCGGCTCACCCGTATCATCATGACGAAGGTGCCATGTACGACGGGCGGGCGTCGATGCGCCGTGGTCCTGCAACCCGCCCCAATAGCGACGAGGCCGGATCCTCCTCCCGGCCTCGTCGCGCTTTCCACCGTCCCAGCTACGATCGCAGCCCGTCGAATACCCAGAGCACAGCCCACACATACCACTGCGTCTCGGCGTACGGCGGAATCCCGTTCCACCGCCGCACCGCACCGCTCCCCGCATTGTAGGCGGCCAGCGCCAACGGGAGGTTGCGGAACTCGTCCAGGTTCAACCGCAAGAGCCCGGCGGCGCCGTACAGGTTCTGCAGGGGATCGCGACGATCGACCCCGAGCCCCTCCGCGGTGCCCGGCATGAGCTGCCCCAACCCTGCGGCGCCTGCCGACGAGATCGATTGGTGGTTGAACCGGCTCTCCACGTAGATCACCGAGGCCAGCAACCGCGGATCGAGGCGATATCGAGTGGCGGCTTGGAGCACGGCGGCGCCCAACCACCGCGCCTGTCCCGCGGAGAGCCGAGGGTTGGTGGCCCCGACAAACGCGGCGTACTCATCGATCGTGCGCACCCTCCAGCGGGGACGGTCGGCTTCGAGTCCAAGCAGGTTCAACCATATGGCGGCGCATCCTTGCTCCGCGGCGGTGGGGTGCCGGCGGAGGGCTTCCGCGAACCACGCCGCCGCGGTCTTCCGATCTGCGCGCGCGACCGCAACGGCACCCATCCAGAGCGCGGGGCGGGCAGATGCGGGAGCGGCGAGCGCGGCTTGGCTGAACGCCCACGCGGCCGACGCCAGCGCGCCGGAGCGGTAATACGCCGCTCCCCGCGCCATCCACGACTCCACCGTCACGGCGTGGGCCGGGCTCGCCGGAAGCAGCGCGGCAGCCAACCCCAGGATGGCCGCCGCAGCCCAAAGCGTCCTGCTCACGGCACCTGCGCTTCCGAGCGGGCCACGACCTGATTCTTGCCGAGGCGCTTCGCATGCTGACACGCCTCGCGGGCGCGGGTCACCAGCTGTTCCGCGGTCGTGGCATCGTCGGGGTAACCGGCCACCCCCGCCGTGATACGGATCGCCCCTGAGACCCGCACGCCGGCCGCAAAGTCACTGTGTCCTTCTGCGGCGGCGCGGATCCGCTCCGCCACCGACACTGCGTGGGGCGCCGGGGTCTCCGGCAGGATCACGGCAAACTCATCCACGTCGAGGCGGCACATGATGTCCACCTCCCGCACCTGCCCGGGAATCAGCTGCGCGAGCTCCTTGAGCGCCCGGTCGCCTTCCACCGACCCGCAGAGGTCCACGATGCGGGAAAAATCATCGACGTCGAAGACGACCAACGACAAGGGCCGCTGGTACCGCCCGGCCCGATGGATCTCGCGGGGGAGGTACTCGTGGAAGACTCGAGCGGAGGGGAGCCCGGTCAGCTCATCGATGCTCCCCGACTGCTGGAGCTGCCGGGTGAGTTCCTCGACCGCGCCCTGATGCGCCGCCACCTGGCGCGCCAGCAGCCCATGGTAGGCCTTGACCGTCTCTTCGGTGCAGAACGCGATCGCGCCGCTCAGGTCCCACAGCCCCGCCTCAACGCCTTCCTCGGCTCCTCTTTCGTGTCCGGCCCGCTCCCAGAGCAGATCCTGCAGCCACCGATACGCCGCCACCAGGTCGTCGAGCGGGAAGCCCATCTGAAACCGCCGAACGGCCTCGGCGATGGCGACTTCGCGCAGCCTCCGATCGTCGCCGCTGACCAGGAACCGTCCGAGTTCGTTGATGTAGGCCCGGCAGATAGGGAATCGCTCGTCCACGGTGCGGTGGCTCAAGCCGGACCCTCCCGTCGCCTGCACCCGCTCGATCCACGCCGAGGCCACCGGGCTGGCATCGGCCACGAGCCGCTGTCCGTACGGCCGGCCGGCCACGTTCAACCCACCACCCTGCTCAAGTACCAGTGCAAGAGGGCCGGCCCCCACCACATCGCACCGATCGCGCCTGCCGCGAGGGCCGGGCCGAACGGGATCTGTTCCCGACGGCCCCGGAGGCGCAGGGCGAGCAGGCCGATGCCGATCGCCCCTCCCACGAACACGCCCAGGAGAATCGCGACCGCGCCGATCGGCCATCCCAGGAACGCGCCGATCATCGCCGCGAGCTTCGCATCCCCCATGCCCATCCCTTCCTCCCCGAGCAGACGGGCACTGACGATGTTGATGAGGATGAACACGCCGCAGAGCGCCACGGCGGTCAGCGCGGCGATCGCGGCGGCCCGCCACCCCCCCAACGCGGCCGTGAAGGCGAGGCCCACGACGGTGCCCGGGTAGGTGATCCGGTTCGGGATGATGTAGTGATCGAGATCGATGAAGAACACGATGAGCAGGAGCG
>DASSXJ010000330.1 GCA_035703895.1 bacterium
CCCGAGGTCGCGATGCAGCGTGGATGCGACGTCGTCCGGCCCAAGCGCGTAGGCCGCCCCGACCGCGATCGCCTCATGGCCGTAGCCGGTGAAGCAGGCTCCCACGATCGCGCCGCTCTGATACAGTTTCACGATCCGATCCTCTGCCAGTCGCTGCAGGATCATGTAGCGGTACAGCGTCTCGAGATCCTGCGTCGTGAGCTGCGTGTGCGCGATCACGAGTGGATCAGCCATGAATCCCTCCCGGTTGTGTGGGCGCCCGATCGGCGCGGCACCCTTAGTGAGAGATGAGGCCGCCGCTCACGTTGATCGCCTGCCCGGTCATATACCCGGCATCCGGCGAGCAGAGGAACGCGACCACCCCGGCCACGTCGCCCGGCTGCGCCAGCCTGCCGAGCGGCGTGCTCTGGAGCCGCATCTTCGTGAACGTCCCGGGCGCGAACCCGATCCGGGGACCGTCCTCGTAGTCGATCTGATGCCACATCGGCGTCTCAACCGGAGCGGGACAGACGCAGTTCACATGGATCCGGTCCGGCGCGAACGCCACGGCGAGGCTGCGCGTGAGCGCGATCACGCCCGCCTTGCTCACCCCGTATGGCGTCCACCAGGGCGTCGGCAGTTTCCCGGCGATCGAGGCGATGTTGACGATATGCCCGCCCCCGGCCGCGACGAGGTGCGGGCGGGCCGCCGTGCAGCCGAAGAACACCGCCTTGCAGTTCACGTTCATGATCGCGTCCCACTCCGTCTCGGTGACGGCCTCAGGACGGTGGACGCGAACGATGCCGGCGTTGTTGACGAGGATGTCCAAGCGGCCGAACGCATCGACGGCCGCGGCGATGAACCGCGTCCGATCCTCGGCGGACCCGACGTCGGCCGCGACCGCGAGGCTCCGCCGTCCCGCCTGGGTCAGTTCCCGCGCCGCGCCTGTAGCCATCCCTTCATCACGGTCGACCACGACGACCGCGGCTCCGTCATCGGCCAACCGTCCGGCGATGGCCCGACCGATGCCGCGGCCGGCTCCGGTCACGATCGCGACCTTTCCCGCAAGGCCCTCAGTCATGCCCGCGCGCCTCCTTCTCGGTCTCGTGATTACAGCGCAATACCCGGATAGACTCCACCGTTATCCTAGCGTATTGTCGATCGAGAACGTACAGGGGGCGCGGATGCGGCTCAAGGAGTGGAGCGCGTTCTGGTTGTTGGGCCTGGTGTGGGGGTCGTCGTTTCTATGGATCAAGATCGCGGTCGGGTTCATGGGTCCCCTCGCCGTCGCCGCGTTCCGCCAGCTCATCGGCGTGCTCGGCCTGCTTGTGGTCATGAAGATCCAACGGCAGCCGTTTCCCCGCGATTGGCGGACCCTGCGGGCGTACGTGATCTTGGGCGTTCTTCAGTCGGCGGTGCCGTTCGCGCTGATCGCCTGGGGAGAGACCAGGATCGATTCGGGGCTCGCCGCGATCTTGAACGGGACGATGCCACTGTTCACGATCCTGATCGCCCATTTCTGGTTGCACGACGACAAGATGACCCCCGCGCGCCTCGCGGGCCTGGTCGTGGGCTTTGGAGGCGTGCTTGTACTCGGCAGCCGTGACCTGGGCCCGGAGGGGTTTCACGGGACCGCGTGGGGCCAGCTGGCCGTGTTGATCGCCACCGTAAGTTACGCGGTAGCCTCGACGTTCTCGCGCCGGCACCTGCGCGCGGAGCCCCCTTTGCTGCAGGCGACCATGGTCGTCCTCGTGGGGGACGTGATCCTCTGGTCCTCGGTGGGGGTTGCCGAGCGGCCGCTGCACCTCCCCGCGGCGGCCCTGCCATGGATCGCGCTTGCGTGGCTCGGGCTCCTGGGATCGTGCCTGGCCTACCTGCTCTACTTCTATTTGATCAACGCGTGGGGACCCACCCGGGCGTCGCTTGTGACCTACGTCTTTCCCGTGATCGGCCTCATCCTCGGCATCGCGTTTCTCGGGGAACGAGTCGACTGGCACCTCGTGCTCGGTTCGCTTCTGGTGGTCTCCGGCATCGTCGTGGTCAACTGGCGGTTCCGCTCCGCACGGCCGGCCGCGGCCCTCTCCTCAGCCGAATAATCCGCCTACAGAGGGCTCGGAGTCAGGACGCACCGGGGTGCACGATGTCGCGCTCTCCCATGGCGAACTGCTTCACGCGGGTTTCAATCTCAGCCGCACTCAGGACGCCGCTTTCGACCAAGAGCGTCTGAAGAGCGGCCAGCCAGTTCTCATAGTAGTTCGGCCCCCCCTCAGCAATGGCCGCGATGAGCCGGCGTCGAAATGCCTCCCACGGAAAGAGCCTCGCATCGCCCAAGGTCACGGCCATGCCGAACGCGCGCCCCTCCCAGGGCTCCTGGAAGACCAGTTCACCGTTGCGGCGGGGTGGGGCCGCTGCGCCTTCGACATCGATCGGCGGTCTCGTGGCGTCGCTCATCGGGAAGATCTCCTAACGCCCAGGCGTGGGCGCCGCGACCCTGGCGACACCGATCATGGCGTCACGTGGAATCAGGGCCGCAAGGTCCGTCTCGGTCATGCCTTCGGTGCCCGGGGGGCGCTCCGGGAGGACCAGGTACCGCTGTTCGGCGCTGCTGTCCCATACCCGGATCTCCACCGACTCGTCCACGTCCAAGCCGAACTCGCGGAGCACAGCGCGCGGTTCGATGACCATGCGGGAACGGTAGGCCGGGTCCTTGTACCAGATGGGCGGCAGTCCCAACACGGCCCAGGGATAGCAGGAACACAGGGTGCAGACGATGGCATTCTGCACCGTCGGGGTATTCTCGACCACGACAAGGTTATTCATGTGGACACCCAGCTCGGCCAGCGCGGACATGGAGTCCGACAAGAGGCGCTGCTTATACTCGGGATCGACCCACGCGCGGGCCACGACCCTGGCCCCGATCATGGGTCCGATATCTCTTTCGTATCGCTCCACGAGCCGGTCGATCGTGTCTGAAGACAACAGGCCTTTTTCGATCAAGAGGGATTCCAGAGCAGCTGTGCGCAGTTGAGCCGGGGAGAGCTCACCCTCATGCGCGTGCCCGTGACCGTGGTCGTGATCGTGCTCGTGCATGACGCCATCACCTCTCTGATGGAGCATGGCTCAGATGGGATCCAGGTAGTTCTCCCACAGGTCGATGTAGACGCTGTCCCGCGGGGAGGCGGCGTCCCCCCAGAGCTCCCGCGCAGCGAACCGCACCGAGTAGACAGGACACGGATGGTCGCCCCACCCATGGGCCTTAGTGTCGGGAAAGTCGTACTCGCCGTGGACCCGATGGATGACCCCCTGCCTTCCCCGCACGTAGCGGGGGAGCCGGGTGTGGCCCGGCACGTGCTGGTTCTTCGCCACCACCCGATCGCCCGGTCGAAAACGCGGGTGGGTGGCCTCCCGACGTCCCTGGGGCGGACGATCCATCGCCGCCAGGACTGCGTCGGCGAGGGCAGGATTGTTTCGTCGCTCCAATCTCCCAACCCGTTCCGGCTCCCGCTCGAACTGGTGGATCGCAGCTTCGACCTCCGGCCCCGTGATCTGGCCCTTTTCCAGCAGCAACATATGAAGCGCCGTCGCCCAGCGCTCGAAGTACGTGGACGCCAGGTACTGGGACGGCGGGATCGTTTCGATCGCGCGCCGCATCTCGTCAAGGTTAAAAACTCGCCGGCGGATCAGGGTCCACATCATGGCCCACACTCGTCCCTCCCAAGGCGCGTGAAAGGGGGGCGCCACCGCATC
>DASSXJ010000331.1 GCA_035703895.1 bacterium
TAGACGGTCCGTTCATCGGCGCCGGCCGCGATTCCGTGGGGATGCCTGCCGACGGCTACAGTCCCGCTGATGATGTTTCGGAGCGGGTCAAGGATCTCCAATTCATTCCGCGACTGGCTGACCACGAGTGGGCCGTACGCGGAAGCGGTGAATATGAGGCCGTGAGGCGCGGCGCCGGCCGGTACCGAGGCGACGACCTTATTGCGCCCCGGGTCGAGCACGTGCACGGTGTCGACGCCGTCGACCGTGAAGTAGAGGCGCTTCCCATCGGGGCTGAAAGCGAGCGCCCCTGGAGCGTGACTCAGCGGGATCGTTCCAATCTTGGCGGATCTGGTGAGGTCGAGGACCGCCAAGGCGGGA
Organism: bacterium; assembly: GCA_035703895.1. Classification (NCBI taxonomy): domain Bacteria; species bacterium. The sequence continues at coordinate 361 of DASSXJ010000331.1, forward strand.
TCGTCCGGTGATGTCGAGCCGACATAGGCGATGCGGCCATCTGGGCTAATCGCGCTCCTGTCTGGCCTGGGGACGGACACCCGACCGGTGATCCGGTCGGTGGTGGTATCGATGGTCACCACTTCGTTCGCACCCCAGACGGACACGAGCAGTCGCCGCCCGTCGGGCGAAACCGATAGCCCATATGGATACAGGCCCACCTCGATCTGTGCAAGGAGCCCGTCGGTTGCCGTGTCGAGGACGGTCACTGTTGAGAGCTGGTCGCTGCCCACGTAGACTTTGCGCCCGTCGGGCGTCATCGCCAGGCCATGCGGGCCCAATGGAACAGTGACAAAACGCATTATCCGGTTCGCGGTGGTATCGAGTACGGCGAGGGCGCTTTCATCATGGAGCGCGACGTACGCCTTTGGCGCACCGTCTTGGGCCGCCGGCGCGGGCTGTCCAGCCGGCACCCAGGCCACTAGGAAGAGCAGGGCGGGGATGAGCCTCGCGAGCACAGCCGCGGGCCGACGAACACTCGTGTGCTTGCCGTGGACGTTCATGACAACCAATCTCCTCCTTTGAGTACGAAACCACCGCGTCGTCGGGGAGGCGCACAACCATGGTCGCCCTCCGGTGTTCAGCACAGGCGGTTTCGACGTGTCGGTCACTGGCTAATACACTCGGGCTCGATTACCAGATGTTTTCACCCGAGTGGGCGATGAGCCATGGAATCGTCGGCGAGAGCACAAGGTGGAGGCCTTGTTCTGCGAGGGACGTGCGAGTGACGAAGAGGAGCGTAGAGACCGATTGACGAGTTTCTGCCACGATTCGGCGTTGGGCTACGTCGAACACCTGCACCACCACGGACACGTCGGCCATCGGCGGGCCGCCATCGTGGGATCCTCCGGTTTCGACGTTCAACATGGTGATCCACCCGACGACAAGCTGGTCGGCTCCTATCGTGTGCGCAAGGGCCTCGAGGCGTCCGAATCGCAACACATCATCGATCCGCCATCCGCTCGACACTTCCGCTTGTCGCACCACTCCGCGAGGAATCACTGCCACCCGGTCCCCGCTCGCACGGGTCAGCAGATCACTGAGGTCGTCGGCTGCGAACCGCTCAGGGAAGCTGCCCTCGAACGACCCTAACGGAGTGACGGCGTAGAAGTCCACAACTCCCAGCGTCCTCACGCTTGATGAGGCTGTACCCACTGGCGCGTAGAGCCCTGCGACCATAAAAAGAACCGCGAGACCGAGAAGCATTCTGCCGCCGCGCATGAAACGGTTTCGTCTGTCCACTGCACTCCCTCCGACCTCCCGCAAGAAACCGTGCTGTGGGAATGAGTCTGCAGGAGGTACACGAGTCTCGCCTGATCGGATGCTCATGGGGCCGAGGGGTGACCACATTGTGACGCCGGGGCTCAGCGCAAGCAGTGAGGGGAGCGGTTGCGGGATGGTGGTCGGGAGCCCGCTGAGGAGGCAGGGGCCCCGCCGCAGCGCAATCCGGCGCGCCCAGTCCGGTGTATAAAGATGTAGATCGGGGACGGAGGGGACGATCACCTGCGTCGTGACGCCCGGGATTGGAGTTGTTGATACATGCGGCCGGTCATGAAGGGGGCTGGGCTTGTGGGCGTCGCCATCTTCCTGACCGCCGTTGTCGCGGGGGCACCTCGCGTCACCGCGGCTCCGACGCCCGGGCCAACCAACTGGGCCGTCCTCATCGAGTACAACTCGTATCCCGACCAATACCCCAATCTCCCCGTTGGCTACATCAACTCCACGCGAATCCTCACCGCCCTGGCCCGCCGGGGATGGCCGTCGGATCACATCCTCCTCCTTCGTGACAACCGGGATCCTGCCTTGCTGCGCTATGCGACCGGCTGGTTGGCGGCACGAGTTCGGCCGGGGGAAGGCGCGCTGCTCTACGTCGCGGGCGAGTACCAGTTCTTCGACAGGGATCTGAAGTGGAACACGACGTTCCCGGCGCTCTGGCAACGAGTCCAGACGCCTCATCGGGTGCTGATCGTCGAGGCCTGCTTCGCCGAACGGATGACCGCGGCGGTCACGGGGATCCCGGGGATCGGACTCCCGGCCGTCGGCCGCGATGAGTTAGACTGGTGGGGGTTCCGCGAAACCGACCGCCTGATCCGCGGCGGGACCTTCACGTACTTCCTCGCTCGCGCGCTCGAATCGCAACCTGCTGACACGCCGTTGGACTTCACGGGGGCGTTTGTTACGGCGGTGACGGACGCTCAGAAGTATTTTCGCACCGTCATCGCGACGACCCCGAGAGCCCTAGAGTCCTTCCACGCGAGCGGGAGCTTTCCAGAACACCTGACCACGTTCCCCAATCCTCACCTGGTCCGGGAGACCGGCGACCCCGAGGCATCTGAGAAAGCCACGAGCAATCCGTAACTTTCGATCAATCGCCAACCCAGACAAGAATCGAAGCGGAACAAGTCGCGCACATTGTTCGACTCGATCCTCTCCCCCTGGCACATTTTACGAATCTGTGACGCCCCTTCCCGCATCTTTCGCAATCTGTATTGCAACGGCGCGTGTATTACTCAGTGAACGATCGCACAGAGCGATCGAAATCGATCAAAGGGGAGTGAGAACGATGAAGAAGATGCTGGCAATGCTCATCCTGGGGGCGACCATGGCCCTACCCGCTGCCGCGTTTGCCGCCGAGGCCGGGACGGATAACCACCCCGATTACCGGATGCCGTTCCAGGCTCCGACTGTCTACACGCAATACGGTTCGCAGAACGGTTCGACGGACGAGGGTACGGTGGCGGGGCCCGGCCTGCAGCGCCCGAGCCCGATCAACTGGATCCACGGCGACCGTGACTGAGACCGCAGCCGCGGTACGACATGATGGGTCAGTAGGCACACGCGAGGCGCGCCGCCGGCCGGCATATGCCGCCGGCCGGTGCGCCTCCGCTGCCGGAAGGAAGCGCAGGATCGGTAAATAAGGGTGGTGATTGAATTGGACCTCGCACTTCTCTTTCTGCGACTCACCGTCGGCGTGCTGCTCGCGGGTCATGGGGCCCAGAAGCTCTTCGGTTGGTTTGGGGGACAAGGACTTCGCGGGACGGCTGGCTGGCTCGCCTCTATGGGATTCCGACCGGCCGGGTTCTGGGCGCTGCTCGCCGGACTCATGGAATTCGTGGGAGGGTTGCTGTTTGCCCTGGGACTCTTTTGCCCCGTCGGGTCGCTCGCAATCGGCGCGTCAATGGTCACCGCAATCGCTAAGGTCCACTGGCCGAAGGTTTGGGCGGTCGACGGGGGGTTTGAACTTCCATTCAAGAACCTGATGGTGGTGGTGGCGGTGGCCATCACCGGTCCCGGGGCGATCTCGCTGGATAGAATCTGGGGCACCGCCCTCCCGCCCGAGGTGTTATGGTCCGGAATCGCGGTGGTCATCAGTGGTTGCTACTACGCGTTGATCAGCTCGACGCTCGCAGCGGCAAGCGCTTCAGCAGAACCGATAGCGGTGAAATGAGGATGTGCACCCGGAGACACGGGCGAATAACGACCCGCGATCGAACG
>DASSXJ010000332.1 GCA_035703895.1 bacterium
CGCGCGAGCCGGGAGGCGACGTAGCATGGGCATCGTGGGCAAGGCGCTCCCGCGCTTCGATGTCGCCGACAAGGTCGACGGGGCAACCTTGTACGCGGCCGACTGGAGCCTTCCCGGGATGCTGGCCGGTCGCATCCTGCGCTCCATTTACCCGGTCGCGCGGATCCGACGGATCGACGTCACACGGGCGCGCGCCCTGCCCGGCGTGGCCGCGGTGCTCACGGCGGACGATATCCCCTGTAACACCATCCGTGAAGACGCCACCGGGGCACACTGGGCCCCGTTCGACACACCGGTGCTGGCGGCAGGCCGGGTGTGCTACCAGGGGCAGCCCCTGGCCCTTGTGGCTGCCGTCTCCGAGGTGGCGGCCCGGGCCGCGTGCGACGCGATCGACGTGGACTACGAGCCCCTGCCTGGTGTGTTCGACGTCCAGGCTGCGCTCGCGCCCGGTGCTCCCCGCGTTCATCCGGACCGGGAGAACGTCCTCATCCACTGGCGGCTCCGACAGGGCAGCGTCGACGAGGGGTTCCGGCGGGCCGACGTCATCGTCGAGCGTACCTACCGCACCCAACGGGTCGACCACGCCTACCTCGAACCGGAAGCGGGCGTGGCGTGGATCGACGGCGACGGCATCGTCACCATCCGCTCATCGACGCAGGTGATCGAGCACTTCCGCGAGATCGCCGAGGTCCTTGGCCTCCCCCACAATCGCGTGCGGGTCATCGCGCCGTTCCTCGGTGGAGGGTTCGGCGGAAAGGAAGACATGACGGTCGAACCGTATCTGGCGCTCCTGGCGTGGAGCACGCGGCAGCCGGTGCGCATGGTCTGGAGCCGGCAGGAGTCGCTCCTGGCCCGCCCCAAGCGCCATCCCTTCATCATGCGCTGCCGGACGGGGGCGGACCGGAATGGACATCTCACGGCCCAGGAGATCACGCTGCTTGGCGATGCCGGGCCCATCCCGCTCCTCAGCCCGCGCGTGCTCTTCGCCGCGCTGGTCGTGGGCGCAGGACCGTACCGCGTGCCCCACGTCAAGATCGACGCTAAAGCGGTGTTCACCAACAATGTGCCGACGAGCGCGATGCGCGGGTTCGGCGCGATGCAGGTCACGTTCGCCTACGAATCCCAGATGGATCTCTTGGCCGAGCGCCTCGGGATCCCCCCGCTCGAGATCCGTGCTCGGAACTTTCTTCGGAAGGGAGACCGGCTGCCCACGGGCGAGACGATCGAGACGCACGTCGCGCTGCCCGAGGCCAGCCGGCGCGCGCTCGATGCGCTGGGGGACCGGAGCCGCCCGTCGAGCGCGTCGGCAAAGGTGGGTCGCGGGTTCGCCTGCAACATCCAGCCGTACGGCCGGACCGTCTGGTTCCGGGATCAGGCCAGCGCGTGGATCGGGTTCGAGGCGGATGGATCGTTGGTTATCCGCGCGGGAGTGACCGACCTCGGAGGGGGCCAGGCGGCGGCGCTGGCGCAGATCGCCTCCGAGGTGCTCGGGGTCTCGCCCGACCGCATCGCCGTTCACATCGGCGACAGCGCCCTCACTCCCCTCACCGGCGGCACGTTCGCGACCCGCCAGCTCTACATGTCGGGAAACGCGGCGTGGAAAGCGGCGCGGGAACTTCGGGCGCTCGTCGTCCCGGTCGCCGCCGGGCTGCTGGAGGCGTCGGGACCGGACCTGCAGTTCGCGGACAACGAAGTGCGCGTCGGCGGGAGCCCGGACCGAAGGATCGCACTCGCCCGGGTGGTGGCCGAGTGCCGCCGCGCCGGCGTGCCGGTCGCGCACCTGTCGGTGTTCCGAGGAGAGCAGGCGCCGCCCGTGGACAGGGAGTCCGGCCAGGGGAAGACCTTTCCGGACTACACGTTCGGGTGCCACGCCGTCGAGGTCGAGGTCGACACGGAGACGGGGACCGTCACCGTGCTCAAGCACGTGGCGTGCCACGATGTGGGACGCGCGATCAATCCGCAAAGTGTTGCGGGCCAGATCCAAGGCGGCGCCGTCATGGGGATCGGCCAGGCGCTCCTGGAGGAGATCGCGCTCGAGGAAGGCAACAACCTGACCACGCTGTTCGCCAACTACCTCATCCCGACTTCTCTGGACGTCCCCGACATCCGGCCGATCGTGCTGGAGTCCGGCGAAGGCAAAGGGCCGTTCAATGCGCGGGGAATCGGGGAGCCGCCCACGGGGCCGCCGCCGGCGGCGATCGCGAGCGCGGTGTGGGATGCGATCGGCATCCGGCCGCTCGAACTTCCGATCGCGCCTGAACGGATATTCGACGCCCTCGAAGCCCAACGAACCGACGCCGGGGGCGGGACTCCGGAGGTGACTCGGTGACGGGACGAGAGGTCCGGTTCGGGGTCGCGCTCAAGAACTTTACTCCCTATCCGGATGAGCCGAGTATCGACGAGATCGTGACGTTCACGACCCGCGCGGAGGCCCTCGGCTTCGAATCGGCGTGGGTGTGGGATCACATTTTGTTGGGCTCGAAGCGCCCCTTCCCGTATCTCGAGTCGCTCGCCACCCTCACGGCGCTCGCCATGAAGACGCAGCGCCTCCAATTGGGCACAGGGGTCCTGGTGCTGCCCCTGCGCAACCCCGTCGTCCTCGCGAAGGTCCTCACGAGCCTGGACCACATCTCCAAGGGGCGGCTGATCCTGGGGGTCGCCGCGGGCTGGTACGAGCGGGAGTTTGACGCGTGTGGCGTCCCCTTCAAGGAGCGGGGCAAGATCTTCGTGCGGAACCTGGAAGTCCTCAAGCGGTTTTGGACCGAGGATCAGGTGAACGGCGCGGCGAACGGCTATGTCTTCAATCGGTCGGTGATGCTGCCCAAACCCCTCCAGCGGCCGCGGCCGCCGATCCTCTTCGGGGGCTATGTCGACGTGGTGCTCCGGCGCCTCGCCCGGCATGGTGACGGGTGGCTGACCTACTTCTACACGCCGGAGAGCTTTCGCCGGACGTGGGCCAAAATCCGATCGCTCACCGAAGAGGCCGGCCGCGATCCCGCCGCCCTCCGGAACGTAAGCCAGCTTCCGATCTATGTGGCCCCATCCTTCGAAGAGGCGGACCGGGGCGTACGGGATTTTATCGCCCGATACTTCGACGCCGCCCCCTGGAGCGAGTCCACCGCGGACAGCTCGATTCGCGGGACGCCGGACCAGTGCGCCGAGCAGCTCGCCGCCCATATCGCCGCCGGCGTCGAGCACATCGTGCTGGTACCCTACGACTACCGCCTGGACCAGTTGGAGGTCATCGGCCGGGAGATCCTGCCGAATCTCCGCGGGAGGATCGCGGGGGTGCGCGCGTGACCGCGCCGTGCGGCCGGACGGCGCGATGACGTTCGTCGAGGCCCGGCGGCGCCTGGAAGGGAAGGACCGTGGCCTCCGCGACAAGCGCATGCCGGCCGGGGACGCGGCGCGGCTCGTGCAAGACGGGAACCATGTCGCGATCGGTGGGTGCCTGTATTCGCGGACGCCCCTCGTCACGCTGCGGGAAATCCTCCGGTTGCGGCGCGTCGACCTCACCCTCTCGCGCAACCTGATGTGCTACGAGGGAGAGCTGTTCTTGGTCGCGGGCGCGACCCGATCGCTCGTCACGTCTTGGATCGGGATCGGACTTCCGTGGGGCCTCTCGCGGATCGTTCGAGAGTTCGTCGAGAGCGGGCAGGCGCGCCTCGAGGAATGGAGCCACCTCGCGCTCGGCCTGCGGTATCGGGCCGCGGCGATGGGGATACCGTTCCTCCCCACACTCTCGATGCTCGGCTCGGACCTGCTCGGGCGCACGAGCGCCCGCACGATGATCTGTCCATTTACCGGGGAGACGTTGTGCCTGGTCCCCGCGCTCTTTCCGGACGTGGCGGTGATCCACGTCCACCGGGCCGACTGCTTCGGCAACGCCCAGATCGATGGATATCCGCACATGGACCCCGACCTGGCCGCGGCCGCGGCCACGGTGATTCTCAGCGCCGAGGAGATCGTCTCGACCGACGAGATCCGGCGAACCGCGGACCGCACGGTCATCCCGTTCTTCACCGTGGACGCGGTCGTGGAAGCCCCGTTTGGCGCCTACCCGCACGAGTGTTATGGCCGCTACGAGGCAGACCTCGAGCACATCGGCGGGTACGCGCGCGGCGTGACGGCCGGAGGCGCCGCCGCCGTTCGGGCCTATCTGGACGAGTACGTCTACGGTCTGGACACGTTCGACGCGTACCTGGAGCGTTTCGGCACCGGCCGCCTCCGCCGTCAACAGCAGGCCGCGCAGGAGCTTACGCGCTAGCGTGGCCGCGAGCGCCTCTGAGCTCCTGGCCGCGACCGCGAGCCGGCTGCTCGCCGATCACAAGATCGTGTTTGCCGGCGTCGGCACCCCGCTCCTCGCGTCCGCGCTGGCGAAGTCCACCCACGCGCCTCACCTGACGATCGTCGTGGAGGGCGGCGTCGTCGGGCTCGAGGTCCTGCCCGGGCGCCTGCCGATCTCCACCAATGAGATGCGGGCCGGCCGCCGAGCGGTGATGCTGCCGTCGATCACGCAGACCTTCCTCTATGCCCAGCGCGGATTCTTCGACTACGGCTTCCTGGGGGGCGCCCAGATCGATCCGCACGGCAACATCAACACCAGCGTGATCGGGCCGCCCGACCGGCCCCAGGTTCGCCTGCCCGGCAGCGGGGGCGCGTGCGATATCATCACCCACTGTCGGGAGATCTTCATCGTCACGATGCACGAGCGCCGGCGGTTCATCGAGCAGGTCGATTTCATCACGAGCCCCGGCTACCTTGGCGGCCACGATGCCCGCCGCCGGGCTGGGCTGCTGTTCGGGGAGATCACCACGGTGATCACCAATCTGGCCCTGATGCGCTTCGACTCGGAGACCAGACGGATGCGGCTCGATGCCCTCCAGGCCGGGGTCACGATCGATCAGGTACACGAGCAGACGGGGTTTGATCTCCCGATCGCACCTAAGGTCGGCGAGCTTCCGGCCCCCAGCGACGAGGAGTTGCGGTTCCTCCGGTTGCTCGATCCGGACCGGCTGTTCCTAAGCTGACGGCGGTTCTCGATTACACCAATCATGGATGGCCAGCGCCAGTACCTTGGCGGCGATGACCACGTTTTCGACGGGGACGTGCTCGTTCATCGCATGCATCTGGCTCGTCGGTCCCGGGCCGAAGATCACCGTCGGTGTGTGCCCCTGCCGGATCAGAAAGCGGGTGTCTGAGGCCCCCATGCGGGCGCTCAGCACCGGTTCCTTCCCTGTCACCTGCCGGAACGACCGGTTGATGGCATCCACAATAGGGTGGTCGGTCGGGATTTCCGCCCCGGCCGCCACGTACCCGCCCTTCGTCGTAAGTTCAGCGGGGTTGTGTCGTAGCCAAGGGTCTGCCTCGCAGACGCGCATGATCTGCGCCCGCAGTTGCGCCTCGGCCTGGGCGGGGTCTTCATAGGGCATCAACCCCATGCTGCCCCGCAGGGTCGCTTCCTCGGGCGTAATGCTGGGGAACGTCCCCGACTGGAACATGGTAACGGCGCAGGGGAGCGCGCCGCGGTTATCGGGAAAGAGGGGATGCCGGAGGTCCTGAATCCGCATGGCTTCCAGCGCCTCCACGGCCCCGACGAATTTCATGGCTTTGTCGATGGCGCTCACCCCTTCCCACCTCGCGGAGATGCCGGCCGGCTTCCCCCGGACGCGGATCGTGAACCACATCCGCCCGATGCACGCCGGCATCACCTCGAGATCGCTGGTCTCGCAACAGATACCGGCATCCGCCCGATAACCCCGTTGTACACACCCGAGCGTCCCGAGACCGGTCCGCTCCTCGTCCACCACGTACTCGAGGGTCACGTCGCCCCGAGGCCTGAGCCCCATGTCTTTCAAGATGGCGACGGCCATCGTCATCGCCGCCACGCCGCCTTTCATGTCGGACGCGCCGCGGCCCCACACCTTGCCATCGGCAAGGGATCCCGACAAGGGCCCGCGCGCCCACTCGCCCAACGGCTCCAACGGCACGGTGTCCACGTGGCCGTTCAATAGCAGCGATCGCCCGGCGCCCCGTCCCTTCCACACGCCGACGACGTTCGGCCTCCCGGCCAGCGGTTTCTCCGGCTCGAGGAATCCAGGATACTGCCGAAGGACGTCCGGGTCGGTATCGAACCGATCTACCCGCAGGCCCAGTTCCTTGAGGTGGTCCGCGATGAAGGCCTGAATTTCGGTTTCGTTTCCCGTGACGCTGTCAAATTGCACGAGACGCTGCAGAAATGCCACGGTCTCGCCCCGCCGCTCTTCCACGGCGGCGATGATCTGCCTCGGGGTTTCAGGATCCATCGCGCAACCCGTGCATCCCCTGGTAGTCCATCGGCAAAGTGGGCTCCCAGCCCGCCAGAAGCCGGGGCGCCGGTTGATAGACCTCCACGCCGAGCGGCCGGCATGTGCCGAGCGGGTTGTCCCGGGCGGGCCCCCACATTTGCACGGACAGATCCCCGTGCGGGCACGTGGAGAGAGCACAGAGCACGTCCATTTCCGCGAAGAACTCAAAAAAGTCCCCCAGCTTCGCCGGGCTCGGTTTCACAAAGTACCGGCCATCTCGCGTCAGCCCCGTGACCATGAAGATGTTGAGCACATCATGGACGTCGAACTCGGTGAGCCGGTAGGGCATCACGGCGCGCACGAGATTGGAGTGGCAACAGTAGTCGAAGTCTTCCCCGTTGAGCAGTTTGTGCACGTACGGATCGCAGCGCGTTCCCAGGAGATCATGGCACCCGGCTCCGTCCTCATCGACGCCGTAGTGAATGGTGTCGTTGGTGATCGTCAGCATCGGCCGGAGATACGGGAGGCACGACCACAGCCGGTCGTAGGTCGTGACGTGCGTGCGGTACAACTGCCGGGTGCGCGCCGCCCAAAACCGCTCGCGGGGGTTATGGCGGCTCCAGACATTGAAGTCGGCCACCTGGGGACCGTCGGTGATGACGATCCGGCACAGCTGACCGGCGGCCACGGTCCAGGCCGCCCCGGAACGAGGAGGCACGACGAACCGCTCCACAGGGGTCCGCTCCTCCACGTCCCTGGCCAGGCGGCCGTAGAACTCGCGGTTTGCCTCAAGCGCCGTGACGACGCCGTGGTCGTAGAGAATCCTTGGCTCTGCCACCGGATACCCCCTGGAGCCTAGACCTCGCCGAGGTAGCTCTTCCGGACCTGATCGTTCTGCCGAAGTTTGTCGGCTTGGTCGGTCATGACGATCCGCCCCGTCTCCAGCACGTATCCTCGCTGCGCGATCCCGAGGGCCATCAGCGCGTTTTGCTCGACAAGGAGGATGGTCACCCCCTGGGCGTTGATCTCCTGGATGGTCTTGAAGATGAGCTCGACGAGCACCGGGGCCAACCCCATCGAGGGCTCATCGAGGAGGAGAATCTTCGGCCGGGCCATGAGGCCGCGGCCGATCGCCAGCATCTGCTGCTCGCCTCCGGAGAGCGTTCCGGCCGTCTGGGCGAGGCGTTCTTCGAGACGCGGAAAGAGCCGGCAGACCCGCTCGAGATCTCCCTGGATCTCTTGGCGGTTCGTCCGGGCAAAGGCGCCCATCTCAAGATTGTCCCGCACGGTCATCCGCGGAAAAATCCGGCGGCCTTCCGGCACCAGGCACACGCCCCTCCGGGTGATCTCGTGGGGAGGCAGGCCGTGGATCGGAGCTCCGTCGAGGAGGATCGTCCCCGGGCGGGGCCGCAGGAACCCGGTGATCGTCTTCAGGGTCGTGCTCTTGCCTGCGCCGTTCGCCCCGATCAGGGTGACGATCTCCCCTTGCTCCACGGCAACCGAGATCCCGTCGAGCGCATGGATGCGCCCGTAATACGCGTGGATGCCGTCGACTACGAGGCTCGGCATAGGGGGATCACGTGAGCGCGGCCTTGCCCAGATAGGCCTCGATCACCCGCGGGTTCCGCCGGATCTCATCGGGGGTGCCCTCAGCAATCACCTCGCCGTGGTCAAGCACGGTGACCCGGTCGGCGACGCCCATCACGACCCGCATCTGGTGCTCGATGAGGAGCACGGTGAGGCGGAGCTCTTTGCGGAGGCGGCGGATGAACTCCATGAGCCGGCGTGCCTCCTCCGGATTCATTCCGGCCGCCGGCTCGTCCAGCAGCAGCAGGCGGGGTCGGAGGGCCAGGGCCCGAGCGATCTCCAGGCGTCGTTGATCACCGTAGGCCAGGTTCTTGGCCATCTCATCGTCATGCCCTTTGAGCCCGACGAAGGCGAGGAGGTCACGGGCATCGCGATGGGCTCGCACTTCCTCCGCGACGACGCCGGGCGCACCGGCGACGATCCGAACCGGATCCGCCGTGAGGTGGCTGTGCATGCCGATCAGGACGTTTTCGAGGGACGTCATGTTGGCGAAGACCCGAATGCTCTGAAACGTTCGGGCGATCCCCAGCCGGGCGATCTCGTGAGGCTTCCGCCCGGTGATGTCCCGACCGGCTAGCGTAATCACGCCGGCGTTCGGGCGGTACAGGCCGGCGATGACGTTAAAGAACGTGGTCTTGCCGGCGCCGTTGGGACCGATCAGGCTGACGACGCTCTCCTGGGGAACCGTGAAGTCGACGTGGTTCACCGCCACCAGGCCCCCGAACGTCTTGGTCACGCCCCGCGCATCTAGGAGCACAGAGGGGTGAGGCTCACTCGGGGGCATCCGGCGCGTCCCTCCTCACGGCCCGGCGTGTGGGGGAGGACCCCCCGCCGGAGATCCGGCCGCCGAGACATCGGCAGGAGGAATCTCCGTGGCCACGCTCTCTCGCTCGGTGATGATCGCCCGGATCCGCCGTTCGGGGAAGATCCCCTCGGGCCGCAGCAGCATCAGGAACACCAGCCCCAGTCCGTACAGCAGGAACTTGAGGTTCACGAAGTTGAGCTTCGTGAGGAAGAGGATTCCCCAGGCGTGTCCAAGGTTGTTCGACCACTGCGTCAGGTCGGCGAGGAAGAGCGTTTGGAACTCGTAGAGGATGGCGGCGCCTGCGATCACGCCGAAGACGTTTCCCATCCCGCCCAGGACCACCATTGCCAGGATCGTGAACGACACCGTGAAATTGAACTGGTCGGGGCTCACGACCCCGAGCTTAGCGACGTACAGCGCCCCCGCGAACCCAGAGAAGAATGCGCCGAAGGAGAACGCCAGCAGCTTCGTTGTGACGAGATTGACCCCCATCGAGGCCGCCGCGATCTCATCCTCTCGAACGGCCAGCCACGCACGCCCGAGCCTGGAGTCCCGCAGGCGGAGGACCCCGATGACGGATACCACGATGATCACGATCAGCGTGTAGTAATAGGGGAGCGGATTGAATCCGAACTGGTACCCGAAGAGGGTCGGCTGATCGATCCCGACGATGCCGTTGGTCCCGCCGGTGTATTTGGGCAGGTTCAGAAACACCGTCGGCACGATCTCGCCGAAGCCCAGCGTCACGATCGCCAGGTAATCGCCCCGGAGCCTGAGGGTCGGCGCCCCCAGGAGCGCGCCGAAGACGCCGGCGATGATCGCACCGACCAGCAGCATCGGCCAGAACGGCAGGTGCAAGTGATAGAACGGTGAGGCGGCGAACGCGTACGTGTACGACCCGATCGCAAAGAACGCCGCGTAGCCCAGGTCGAGGAGCCCGGCAAAGCCCACGACGATGTTGAGGCCGAGCGCGAGCAGCACGTACACTGCCGCATCGGCCCCCGCGTTGATGTGCCCGGCGTTGTGGTCGACGAGCGGAAACAGGAGAAGGACAAGGAGGATCACAAGCGCGGTCCGGTACGGGACGAGCCGTTTGAGAACGCGCACGCCCATTCTCTGCAACGAGCGCTACGTCCGTTCCGGGAGCTGCTGACCCAGCAGGCCGGTGGGGCGGAAGATCAGCACCAGGATCAGCACGGAGAAAATCGTCACCTCCGCCCACTGGAACCCGACGTACTGCGCGGTCATCACCTCGACGAACCCGATGACGAACCCGCCGAGGGCCGCCCCGGTCGTGTTCCCGATTCCTCCCAGCACGGCGGCGGTGAAGGCGATGAGCCCGGCGCGGAACCCGTTGATAAACCAGACGTTCCCATAGTACAGCCCGGTGATCACCCCGCCCGCGCCGGCCAGCACCGACCCGATGAAGAACGTGAGGGCGATCGTCTTGTTGATGTCGATGCCCATGATCTCCGCGGCCATCCAGTCCTGGGCGGTGGCCCGCATGGCCTTCCCCAGCTTCGTCCCCTGCACGAAGAAGTGGAGGGCCAGCATCATGACGATGGATGAGAAGATCACGACGAGCTGCATCTGTCCTACGCCCACGGCGCCGAGATTGAAAAAGGGGTTCGGGAGCACCTGCGGAAACGGCACCGGGGATGGCCCCATCCAGAGCTGCAGGATGTTCTCAAGGCTGAACGACACGCCGATCGCGGTCAGGAGGGGGGCCAGACGCTGCCGTCCACGCAGCGGGCGGTACGCGAACCGCTCGATCACCACCCCGGTGGCCCCCATGATCAGCATCGCTGCGAGGAACGTGACGATCAACGCAAACGCGAGCGCTGCCGCGGCCATATGTCGCGTCGCGCCGAGGAGGGTGAGGGTGGCGAGGGCCACAAACGACCCCGCGGTATACACGTCACCGTGGGCGAAGTTGATCAGCTCGATGATCCCATAGACCATCGTGTACCCGAGCGCAATGACGGCGTAGATTGCCCCCAGGGTCAGGCCGTTGATGAGCTGCAGGACGAGGAGGTTCCAGTCCATCAGATGTGCGCGTGAGGGACGGCCCCCGGCCGTCCCTCACCCGGCGTGAAAGACCGCGGCCGCTACAACGTAAAGTTTATTTGGTCCAACCACTCCCACTTGCCGTTCTTGACCGTGTAGACGCTGACGATCTTGTTGGTGGTGTCGCCATTCTTATCGAACGAGAAGGTGCCGATGATGCTCTTGTAGTTCTTCAAGTTGGCGACCCACGCCCGCACCTTGGCGCGATCCGGCCCGACGGCCTTCACCGCGTCAATGATGATTTTCGCCGCCACGTACCCGTTCGCGCTGTACGCGCCTGGGTCGGATTTGTACTTCGCCTTGTACGCAGCCAGGAACCCCTTCGCGGTCGGCAGCTTCTCGGCGTTCTCCGCCGCGACCGTGCCGTAACTGCCGTTCGCGTCATCCCCGGCGACCTTGAGGAACTCGTCTTCCACGATGCCGTCGCCGCCCTCGTACGGAATGGTCAACCCGACGTCTTTCATTTGCTTGCGGATCAGGCCGCCGCCGGTCGTGGTCACCCCGCCGAAGAACAGCAGGTCCGGCGCCTTGGCCTTAATCGCGGTGAGGATCGCGTGGAAGTCCTGCGTCCCCTTGGGGATGCCGTCGCGGCTCACGACGGTTCCGCCGAGCTTCCCAAACTCTCGTGCGAACTCGTCGGCGATCCCTTTCCCGTACGTCTCCTGGTCATCGAGAATCGCGACCTTCTTCAGCTTGAGCTTCTTAAAGGCGTAGTCGGCCGCGACCGGCCCCTGCAGATCGTCGGTGGGGCACACCCGGAAGTAGTTGATCTGGGTCGGGTGAGCCTTCCGCACGTCGAGGGCGCCGAACTCCGGCTTGGTGAGCCCGGGGTTTGTTTGGGACGGACTGATCTGCACGACGCCCGCCGCGTTGGTGATCGGGATCGTGGCCTTCCCGACGTTGCTGTTGAAGTTGCCCATGATCCCGACCACAGCGGAGTCGGCCAGCAGCTCCTGGACGTTCTTGGCGCCCTGAGCCGGATCGTGCACGCCGTTCACGGCGTCGTCCTTGAGGACTTCCTCGAACATCATGCCCTTATAGCCGCCGGCCTTGTTGGCCTCATCGATCGCCAGCAGAACCGCGTTGTTCGTCGGCTCCCCGTTCGGGGCCTCACCGCCGGACATCGGCAGGTCCACCCCGATCTTGATCGTCTTCCCGGCCATGGCCGCACCGTTCGCGGGCTGCAGCCCTCCGCTTCCGGGACCCATCGCAATCAGGCTGATCACGGCGAGGCCGGCTAGAAGGAAGAGTAATCTACGCACGCTATCGCCCCCTTTTCATTCTCTGTGCTTCAGGGGCTCACCACGACCTGCTGGGTGGCCCCCCGAAGACGCTTTTGTAAATCCTCTTACGTTCAGGACGGGGGAAAGAGTTCTGTGCCTGCCGCCCACCCCCCTTCACGGAAGCTCGGCGGGACGGCCGCACCCTCACGCCACCCGCCCCGCGACTGCCCCCCCTCCGCCCCGCTCCCGCAGCAGGCTCCCGACGACGAAGATGACATTGGCTGGGCGTTCCGCCAGTCGGCGCATGAAATATGGGTACCACTCCCCGCCGAATGGGACGTAAACTCGGACCCGGTATCCCTCCCGGCGGAGCCGGATCTGGAGGTCCCGCCGGATGCCGTAGAGCATCTGAAACTCAAACCGATCCTGGGCGATCCCATAGGTGGCGGCCACCTCCCGGGCCGCCGCAATGAGGCGTTCGTCGTGGGTGGCGATCGCCGGGTAGACGCCATCCCGCAGGAGCCGTTCGGTCAGCCGCGCAAACTCGGCATCGACGTCCCGCTTGTGTGGAAACGCGATCGACGGGGGCTCTGCATACGCGCCCTTCACCAGCCGGACCCGGACGCCCCGGGCGATCAACCGTTCTACATCCGCCTCGCTACGGCGAAGATAGGACTGAATCACGACGCCCACGTTCCGGTGTCCGGCCGTCCACAACCGCTCGAACAGGTGGAGGGTCCGCTCCGTGTAGGGGGATCCCTCCATGTCGATCCGGACGAAGGTCGCGCCGGCGCGGTCCAAGATCCGCGCGAGCAGCGTCTCACACAGCCCCTCGTCGAGATCCAGCCCGAGCTGGGTCAGCTTCAGGGACAGGTTGCTGTCGACCCGGGTCCGGTGCAGTTCGTCGAGGATGGCCGCGTAGGTCTCGGCACTCGCCGATGCCGCCGCCTGGGTGGCCGTGTTCTCACCGAGGAAGTCGAGGGTCGCGGCGAGGCCGGCGGCGTTTAGGGCCCGGATCGCCGAGATGGCCTCCTCCAGGCGCTCGCCCGCCACGAACCGCAGCGCCGCCCTCCTGAGGACGGCGTGCCGCAGGGCGAATTCCGCGAGACCCCGCTGCTGAGAGAGCGCCAGAAAGATCGGCCGCAGCATCAGGCCCGGCCGATTGTCGCTACGGGTAAATGCCCCGCGTCATCAACGCGTCGGCGACACGCCCGACCGCGCGGACGAGCGCGGCCGTTCGCAGCTCCACCTTACGCTCTTGGGACACCGCGAGCACCTCGCGGAAGCTGCGGACCATGATCCGTTCCAGGCGCTCGTTGATCTCCTCTTCGGTCCAGAAAAACGACTGCAGGTCCTGCACCCACTCAAAGTAGGACACCGTCACCCCGCCGGCGTTCGCGAGAATGTCGGGGATCACGAGCGCCTTGCGGTCGCGAAGGATCTGATCGGCCTCGGGCGTCGTCGGCCCGTTGGCGCCCTCCACGATGATGCGCGCCTTGACCCGCGAGGCATTCTTCCGGGTGATCTGCCCCTCGAGCGCGCTCGGCACCAGGATCTCGCACGGCAATTCGAGGACGTCCTCGTTGGTGATCGCGTCGCCCTTGCGGTACCCGCCCACCGTCCCCGTCTGTTCCTTGTGGCGAATGACATCGGTGGGATCGAGGCCCTTCTCGTTGTACACCCCGCCCCGGCTGTCGGTCACGGCGATGATCCGGCACCCCTGCTCGTGCAGCAACGACGCCGCGATGCTGCCGACGTTGCCGAATCCCTGCACGGCGATGCGGGCCCCTTGGAACGGCATCCCCAGGTGGCGGGCCGCCTCCCGGGCGACGATCATGACCCCGCGGCCCGTCGCTTCGATCCGCCCCTGCGAGCCGCCGATGGAGATCGGCTTGCCCGTCACGACCGCCGGCACCGAGTACCCGCGGTGCATGCTGTATGTGTCCATGATCCAGGCCATCACCTGCGGCGTGGTCCCGACATCCGGCGCGGGGATGTCGCTCTCGGGGCTGATGAACATGGAGATCTCGGTCGCGTACCGGCGGGTCAGGTGCTCCAGTTCTTCCTGCGAGAACTCTTTGGGGTTGCAGACCACCCCGCCCTTGGCGCCGCCGTACGGTAGTCCGACCACCGCGCACTTCCAGGTCATCAGCATCGCGAGCGCGCGGATCTCGTTGAGTGTGACGTCAGGATGATAGCGGATTCCCCCCTTCGTCGGGCCGAGCACCGTACTGTGGTGGATGCGGTATCCGGTGAACACGCGCACCGATCCGTCCTCGAGCTGGACGGGAAAGTTGACCGTCAGCTCCCGCTTGGGGTGGCTGAGGAACTCCCGGATCCCTCGTTTGAGGGACAGGAGATCGGCCGCCATGCCGAACTGCTCGAGCGCCACCTGCCAGGGATCGTCACGAGATATGGTCACCGCTTCCTTCGCCATCGCGCTGTCCTCCGTGTCTGCGTGATCTTCGAATCGTTGACCTCACTTGAGACGGGCGCGGAGCACCTCGATCGCCCGGCCCAGCTGCTGATCCTGAATCCGTCGAATGTCCTCGACCGACTTGCCTTCCAACCGGGCGCCGGCCGTCACGTCGGGCGTGAGCCCGACCTTGTGGATCGACCGTCCGGAGGGAGTCAGATACTTGAAGGTCGTGATCGCCGCGCCCGAGCCTCCGGGGAGCGGAAATACCGTCTGCACGACGCCTTTCCCGAACGTCTGCACCCCGACCAGCGTCGCCAGGTGGTCGTCCTGTAGGGCTCCGGCCACGATCTCGGAGGCGCTGGCCGTAAATTCATTCACGAGCACGACCACCGGCAGGTGCAGGCGCGCGGTCCCGTTGGCCTCCTCGCGCGTGCGCTTTCCGTCACGATCCACGGTGGACACGATCGTCCCGGTCGGGATGAACTCGTTGGCCACCCGCACCGCCGAATCGACGAGACCGCCTCCGTTGCTGCGAAGATCGACGATCAGTCCCCGCGGAGACTGACTGAGGGTCGTCGTCACGGCGCGCGTGAACTCATCGCCGGTGCGCTCATCGAAGGTGACGATTCGG
Source organism: bacterium (assembly GCA_035703895.1). Classification (NCBI taxonomy): domain Bacteria; species bacterium. The sequence goes on from DASSXJ010000332.1 coordinate 15,020, forward strand.
AGATACGCCAGTTTGAGCGCCCGCAGCCGGTCCCGGACTGCCGTGTCCAGCACATCCTCACCGGACACGCTGGGGGCTTGGATCACGTCGCGGGTGATCGCGACCGCACGGGTCTCGCTCCCGCGGGTGACCTGCAGGTGGACGGTCGTGCCCCGGGGGCCGCGGATCAGTGAAACGGCGCGCTGCAGCGCCATATCGTGCGTGGGGCGCCCGTCGATCTGCACGATCCGATCCCCGGCCAGCAGTCCGGCCCGGGCCGCCGGCGTGCCGGGGATCGGGGAGACCACAATCACCTGGCCGTCTTTGAGGTCCATGATGATGCCGATCCCGGTGAACTGCCCGGAGAAGGCCGCTTCTTGAAATTCTTTGAACGCCTGGGGATCCATGAACCGCGTGTACGGATCATCGACCGCGCCGAGCATCCCCCGGGCGGCGCCATAGAGGAGTTGGGTGTCGTTCACCTGACGGTCGATGAACCGCGTCTCCACGAGCCGCTCGAGGTCGCGAAGCAACCCAAACGAGGCCGGGACGTTGTTGGCCCGCCGGAGAGCGGTCCCGTAGCCGGCGGCAAACACGGCCGCGATCAACACGACCACCCCGAGAGTACCGAGCACACGCCGGTTCATGCGAGACCTCCGCGATGTCCTAGTGCGCGAGAAACCGCCGGACCGCCAGCAGGCTGCCGCCGATCCCGATGAGGACGCCCCACAGCATCAACTTCCAGGCAAGGTCGCGGGCAACCTCCAGCGGGGAGAGCAGCGGCAGAAACGGCAGCGATCCGCCCGCCGTCCACGCCAGCCACGCATACACGCCGGTGATCAGGATGAGTGCCGCGCAGGCGGCCACCGCGCCGGTGATCGCCCCCTCGATGACAAACGGCCAGCGGATGAACCATCCGGTCGCGCCCACCAGCCGCATCACCTCGATTTCCATCCGTCGGGCGAAGACGGTGAGCCGGATGGTGTTCACGATGATAATCATGGCGACGAGCGCCAATCCGGCGCTGGCGACGAGGCCGGCAAGGCGGACGAGCCGGGTCACCGCCGTCAGTCGATCGATCGTCGGGCCGCCGTAGGACGCGTGCTCGACCTGGGGAAGCCGGCCGGCCGCCTCCGCAATCGCCTCCAAGCGCTCCGGGCGGTCGGCCGTGACCGCGAACGATGCCGGCAGCGGGTTGTGCGACAGGAACTCTTTGAGGTCGACCTTGCCTCCCAACCGCTGCTGGAACGAGGCGAGCGCATCCTCTTTCGAGACGAACGCGACCTCCGTCACCCCCGGGAGCCGGAGCAGCCGGGTCCGCACCGCGCCGACGTCACCGGGCCGGAGGCCCTCATGCAGATAGACAATCACTTCCAGTCTGTGTTCCACGCTCGCCGCCAGCAGGTCCAGCGTGCCGGCCACGATGAAGGCGGCCCCGAGCGCCGTGAGCGTGACCATCGTGATCGTCACCGCCGCCACGCTCATCAGCCCGTTGCGCCTGAACCCTTCCACGCCCTCCCGGAGAAAGTATGGCGTCCCGCGCGCGGGACGCGCCCGGCCGTCGACGCGAGGCGCCGATGCCGGGCGCACCACCCCCTCGGGCCTAGTGGCCGCCGGCATACAGCCCCCGGGCCTCGTCCCGGATCACCGCGCCGCGGTCGAGCGCGATCACCCGTTTCCTCAAGATGTCGACGATGGTCTTGTCGTGCGTGGTCACGATCACGGTCGTGCCGCGCAAATTGATCCGGGAGAGCAGCTGCACGATTTCCCACGAGGTGTCGGGATCGAGGTTCCCGGTCGGTTCATCCGCGACGAGCAGCGGCGGGCGATGCACCAGCGCCCGCGCGATGCTCACCCGTTGCTGCTCGCCCGCGGAGAGTTCCCTCGGGATCGCGCCCGCCCGCGCGGCGAGCCCCACGACCTCCAGGACCTCTCCGACGCGTGGGGCGATCTCCGACGGCGGGGCGCCGGTCACCTCCAGCGCGAACGCGACATTCTCCCAGGCCGTCTTGCGCGGCAGCAGCTTGAAGTCCTGAAACACCACGCCGACCCTGCGCCGGAGAAACGGCACCTGCCGAGCGGGCATCTGCGTCACATTCCGCCCCCCCACGAGCACCTGACCCGACGACGGCAGCTCTTCCCGGTAGACCATCTTGGTGAACGTGGACTTCCCCGTCCCCGTGGGCCCCACGATGAACACAAACTCCTCGGGCTCGATCCGCAGGGTCACATCTCGGAGCGCGCAGACGCCGTTCGGGTAGACTTTGCTCACCTGTCGAAACTCCACCATCGCCGCCTCACCGGACCGCGACGGCGGATGCCCGGCCGCTACCGGCTCGGGACCGCGAGATTCCATGATCGCAACATCGGATAGAGTTCTTCATGCGTCATGTCGAGCCGGAGCGGCGTGATCGAGATCCGGCCCTCGGTCACCGCCCGCGCGTCCGTCCCGGGATCGGACTCCCCGCCGTTTGGCGATCCGGTGAGCCAGTAATAGTCGCGGCCCCGGGGGTCCGACCGTTTCTCCAGCCGGCTCACGTACCGCCGAGAACTCTGCCGGGTGATCTCGACCCCCCGGATCTGTGCGGCAGGCAGGTTCGGCACGTTGACGTTCAAGAAGGTATCGCGCGGGAGCCCATGGCGTACGACCTCGCCGGCGAGCTGGGCCGCGAAGACGGCCGCGCCCTCCCAGCGGATGTCCGTGAAGGACGCCACGGAGATCGCGATCGCCGGGATCCCGAAGAGCGACGCCTCGACCGCCCCGGAGACCGTTCCCGAATAGATGAGATCCATCCCAAGATTTGCCCCGGCGTTGATCCCCGACACCACGACGTCGGGCGGAGTCCCCAGCAGATCGAGCACAGCCAGCACCACGCAATCCGCCGGTGTGCCGTTCGTCGACCAGGCGGGCACCGCGGTATCGCCGAGGGTCGTGCGCACCACCCGCAGCGGCTTGTGCAGGGTGATCGCATGGCTCGCCGCGCTGCGCTCGTGCTCCGGGGCGACGACGAAGGTGTCCGCGGCCGACCGCATGGCTCGGGCGAGCGCCAAGAGACCCGGGGAGCTCAACCCGTCGTCGTTCGTGAGCAGCACCCGCATCAGGCGTTCTCGCCGGAGGCGGCCAACCGATGCAGCGCGCTCGTGAACTCGCGGTACGCGGTCTCGTCGAACAACGCGAACAGGACCTCGTCGGGCCGGCCCGCGCGGGACAGGTGCGCGACGGTTTCTTCGAGCATGGCGGCTGCCGCCCGGTCGAGCGGAAAGCCTCCGACGCCGGTCCCGAGCGCAGGCAGCGCCACGCATTGGAGCCCGAGACGCTCCGCCAACCGCAGAGCGCTCCGGGTGGCCGCGCGGATATCCCGTTCACTGGTCACGAGATCCTGCCCCATCGTGACCGCATGGATCACATATCGGGCAGGGAGCCGCCCGGCGGCGGTCGCGACCGCTTCCCCGATCGGAATGGGCCCCTGGCGCACGGCGTCCTGCTCGATCTCCTCGCCGCCGCGCCGCTTGATCGCCCCCGCAACGCCGCCCCCCATCCAGAGATGATCGTTGGCGGCGTTCACCACCGCGTCGCAGGGGAGAGATGTGATATCGCCCTGCACGATCCGGACGCGTGCGCGCCCCACCGGATGCACAGCTAGGGAAGACTCGGGACTCATACGCGCCGCAGAGGACGGAGGACCGCGCTCGGCGGAGCGGTCAGTCTTGATCGCGCCACCAGTCGGGCGACACGTCCTTTTTCTTGTAGGTCTTGACCACCGGCCGCGTGCCGGCCTTCTCGCGGGCCACCCGCTTCCGGAGCTCTTCATATTCGTGCAGGTTGGTGAGGACCTTGAGGGCGTCCCAGATCGCTTCCTCGATCTGTTCGCCATCCTTCAATAGGAGCCCCACGAGCGGCTCGATCACGCGCTTGTCCCGCAGCTTGCTCAAGAGGCGGATCGCGAGCCGCTTGACGTCCGGATCATCGTCGGCGAGGTAGCGCAGCAGGTGCTCAAACGTCGCATCCCCCATCAACGCGAACAGCACCTTGAGGGAGAATCGCCGGACCTTGACGCTCGGGTTCTCCATCGCCGTATTGAGGACCGCGAGCACCTGCTCGCGGTTCTCCTGAGCGAACGCCTGCACCACCTCCACCGGGAGACCGACCTCGCGATCGCCCGCCGGCAACAGGAGCACCCCGCGCTCCTCGAGACGACCGATCGTGCCCACGACGGTCTCTTGAAGGCGGGGATCGCTCAAGAACACGCGCAGGATGGGTTCGGCAACCCGCTTGTCACCGATCCGCCCCAGAATGGTCAGCGACGTCAGGCGGACGTAATAGTTGTCGTCGCCGAGCACGGCCATGAGGGGATCGATGACCCGCGGCCCCATCTCGGTCAAGATCCGCCAAATCTGGGGGCCGATCCGCCGCCGCAGGTAGCGATCCTTGAACGCTTCCATGAGGAGGGGGACGGCCTCGGGACCGATCCGCGACAAGGCTTCCGTCGCCGCGGCGACGAGCGAGCGCTCGCGTCGGGCGAGCACCTTGATCAGCGCTTCGACCGCGCCGGCGTCGCGGAGCTCTCCGAGCCCCTTGACCGCCTGCAGGCAGACCTGCTCGGACCGATCGGCCAGCGCCGCCCGCATCGCTTCCATGGCTTTGGTGCCGCCGATCCGGCGTAGCGCCATGACCGCGCTCTTCCGAACATACTCATCCGGATCGCGCAGGGCCTCGCCGAGTGCGGCGACCGCGCGTTCATCCGCCAGTTTCCCCAACGCATGGGCCGCGTCGCTGCGCAAAGTGACATCGGCGCTCTTGAGCTCCTGCAGAAGCCGCTCAAGCTCGCGGTTGGAGGCCTGGGGATCTGCCTGAGATCCCGTGTTCGGCGCCGTGGTCATTGCCCGAGCTCCTCCGCTAATAGTAACACTCGTTCTCCGCCCTGGCGATGCTTTCCTTGATTAATTCTACATCGACCGCTATACTAATGTTGCGGAGGGCCCCATCAGGCCCAGCGGAGGGATGCACGAGGCCAGTGAAGGCCTCCAAGGTGAGCGCAACCGACACCGTCCGATTCGCGCATCGAAGCGAGGCGGAATTCGCAAAGATCCTCGATTTTTACGGGATCCGTTGGCAATACGAGCCCCGATCGTTTCCCCTGGAGTGGGACGACCGCGGTCGCGTGATCGAGAGCTTCAATCCGGATTTCTTTCTTCCCGAGTACGATCTGTTCATCGAGCTGACCACGCTGAAGCAGAGCCTCGTCACGCGCAAGAACCGTAAAGTGCGGCGCCTCCGAGAGCTGTACCCCGGAGTGAACATCAAGATTTTCTACGGCCGGGACTTCCGGCAGTTGCTGCTGAAGTACGGGATGCGTTCGGCCGCCGCGGCCCGGTGACGGGGACCGCGCAGGACATCGAGGAGATCCTTCTCCCTCGAGACCGGATCGCGGCCCGGGTCGCCGAACTTGGGCAGGAGATTACGCACGACTTCGCCGGGCGCTCTCCGCTGCTGATCTCGGTGCTCAAGGGGGCGGTATACTTCCTCACCGATCTCAGCCGCGAGATCGAGATCCCGCTCTCGCTGGATTTCATGGCGATCACGAGTTACGGGAGCGCGCGCGCGCAGAGCGGCGTCGTGCGGCTCATCAAAGACCTCGACATCGAGATCACCGGCCGCCATGTGCTGTTGGTGGAGGACGTCATCGACACGGGCCTCACCGCCGGGTACCTGTTGCGCCTCCTGCAGGCGCGCTCCCCGGCCAGCCTGCAGATCTGCACGCTGCTCGACCGTCCACGACGGCGCATCCTCGAAGCGCTCCCGATCGCCTACCGAGGGTTCGAGATCCCGGACCGGTTCGTCGTGGGGTACGGCCTGGACTACCAGGAGCGCTATCGCCATCTCCCGTTCATCGGCGTCCTCAAGGAGGTCGTGTTCCAAGACCTTCCTCCTCAGCCGGAATCGGCGTCGGGGGAGTCGACCTCGCGGGCCTGACGGACGGTGCCCCCGCCGAACCGCTCGTTGATCGCATCCTTGACCTGATCGACCCGCCCCTGCGCGTCCTCGTCGCCGAAGAGGGACACCTGCGTCAGGCCGGCGCGATCCAACCCAGACACGCTGATCCCAATCAGCCGCACCGGACGCGGCAGGGACCCGAGGCGGTCGAGAAGTCCCGCCGCCGCGCGCAACAGGGCGCCGCCGGAGTTCGTCGACGTCGGCAAGGTGAGGGCCCGCGTCAAGGTGTGGAAGTTTGAGTACCGCAACTTGAGCGTCACGGTCTTGCCTCGAAGGCCCTCCGCCCGGAGGGAACGAGCCACATCCTCGGCGAGCACACCGAGGGTCCGGACGAGAAGATCGCGGTCCCCGGTATCCTGATCGAACGTCGTCTCACGACCTACCGACTTGGTCTCGCGGGTCACGTCGACGGGACGGTCGTCCGACCCCCGGCTCAATTGCGCCAGGTGCTCGGCGGCAAACCCGAGCGCGGCGCGCAGCACGGACGTGGGCGTGCGCTGGAGGTCTCCCACGGTGGTGACCCCCAGTCCCCGGAGCCGCTGATGCGTCTGCGCGCCCACTCCCCACAGGACGGTCACGGGCAAGGGGGCGAGCACGGCGATCGCCTCGTCGGCGCGGATCTCGCGGAGTCCATCGGGCTTCGCGAGCTCGGATCCCAGTTTAGCGAGGAACTTGTTGGGCGCCATGCCCACGGAGACCGGCAGGTGGAGCGTCTCACCGATCCGGGCCTTGATCGCGCGGGCGATCTCGAGCGGAGCGGCCCCGCTGCTCTGCCCGGGTGCCGGGCACCCGGTGAGATCGAGGAACGCCTCATCAATCGACACTGCCTCGACCTGCGGCGTGAACGTGTCGAGCAGCTCGAACAACTCAGTGGACACGGCGCGGTACTTCTGCATATCGACGGGCAGGAAGACCGCCTGAGGACATCGCTCAAAGGCTTCGCCGACCGGCATCGCCGACCGGATGCCGTACCGGCGGGCCTCATAGGAGGCCGCGGCCACAACCCCCCGCCTGCCGGGCGCGGCCCCGACCACAACGGGCAACCCTCGATACTGCGGGCTATCCCGCGCCTCGATCGAGGCGTAGAACGCGTCCATGTCGACGTGGACGACCAGGCGGTTCTCCATCGCAATCCCGCCTTAGGGCGAACGTCTGTTCGCTCACCTGATCTGGGCCTAATATTGCCATCCCACTCTCGATGCTGTCAATCCTTCTGTCCATTCATTCGAAGTCCCGTGCTAGGCGTTCTCGTGCACGGACGACGGTCAGGATCCATCCAGCCGTTCCGGAGCACGTTAACCGCGAGGAGCCAATAGGACCATCGCCGAACGTCGTCTGCGAAGTAAGCGACCGTGGCTCCGCTAGCGAGGGTGCGGTGTATGGCCGATTCTCAAGTTGCCCGACCCAACAATCTCCCTATCCAGTTGACCAGTTTCATCGGGCGGGAGCGAGAGATCGCACAGGTCAGGGGGTTTCTGTCTAGGATTCGTCTCTTGACTCTGACAGGAACGGGGGGCGTGGGCAAGACCCGGCTGGCCTTCCAAGTTGCAGCCGAGACGTTGGAGGATTTCCCGGATGGAGTGTGGGTCGTCGACTTGGCGCCTCTGGCCGATCCCGCGCTCGTACCCCAGGCCGTGGCTTCGGTCCTGAGCGTGGTGGAGCAACCGGGTCGTCCATTGAGTGACACGTTGGTGGATGCCCTGCGTCATAAATCGTTATTGCTGGTCCTGAACAACTGCGAGCACCTTCAGTCCGCTTGCGCAGACCTCACCGCCGACTTGCTGGGCGAGTGTCAACACATGCGCGTCCTCGCGACGAGCCGGATACCCCTCGGGGTACCGGGGGAGACGCTCTGGCGCGTGCCATCACTGTCGTTTCCAGATGCCGGACGTCTCCCCTCACTCGAATACGTCCAGCAGTATGAGGCGGTGCGCCTCTTTGTCGAGCGGGCGCGGGCCAGCGAGCCCACATTCGTCCTCACGTCCGACAACGCTCCGGCTATTGTGCAGGTGTGCCAGCGACTCGACGGCATTCCATTGGCCATCGAGCTGGCGGCACCGCGAGTGAGAGTGCTGGCGGTTGAGCAGATTGCGGCACGGCTCGACGATCGGTTCCGGCTGCTAACCGGAGGCAGCGCATCGGTTCTCCCCCGCCATCAAACGCTGCGGGCGACGATGGACTGGAGTTACGGGCTGCTGGCGGAAAAGGAGCAGATCTTCTTAAGGCGGTTGTCGGTGTTTGCCGGAGGGTGGACCCTGGAGGCGGCCGAGGCGATCTGCGCAGGAGACGGCGTTGCGGCGGGCGATGTGTTGGATTTGCTGACCCAGTTGGTGGACAAGTCGCTCGTTGTGGCGGAGGCGCGGAAGGGTGAGTCCCGGTACCGGCTGCTAGAGACGGTGCGGCAGTATGGTCAGGTCAGGCTGCGTGAGGCGGGAGAAGCCGACGAAGTGCGTCGTAGGCATCGGGGCTGGTATCTGGAGCTGGCAGAGCGGGCGGACTCCGGCCTGCGAGGTCCGGAAGAGGGCGCATGGCTAACGCGGCTGGAAGTGGAGCACGATAACCTCCGAGCAGCGCTCGAGTGGAGCAAAGGGGAGACGGACGGCGCAGAAACAGCGTTGCGTTTGGCGAGGGCACTAGAGTGGTTTTGGTATGTCCGCGGGCACTGGAGCGAGGGGCGCGAGCGGCTGGAGGGGGTACTCGCGCAGAGCCACGAAGCTTCGCCTCCCCTCTTGCCGAAGGCTCTCCTGGGGGCAGCTCGCCTCGCGTATCGCCAGGGCGACCGTGGGCGAACAAGGGTGTTGTGTGAGAAGGGCCTGACCTTGTGTCGCGAATTGGGGGACCAACCAAGCGTCGTCTGGTTTCTCATTTGGTTAGGGATTGTGGCGATGGCTGATGCCGATTATGAGCGGGCGACGCCGCTGCTTGAGGACAGTCTAGCGCTGTGCCGTGAGATTGGGGATAACTGGTGGGCGGGTCAAGCGCTGGCGTTCCTGGGGATCTTGGCAACGATGCAAGGCGACTATGGTAGAGCAGCAGCGCTTTGTCAGGAGTGTCTCGCTCTGAGCAGGGAAATCGAGAGTACCATGAACATCACCTTTGCGCTTCGCACCCAGGGCTTCCTCGCGCTTCGTCAGGACGACTATGAACGGGCGGCAGCATCCTACACCGAGGGCCTTATCCTGTGCAGGGAAGTGAGGATGCCCGGGGTGATCACAGAGTGTTTGGAGGGATTGGCGCGGGTGGCCTCCGCGCAGGCGGAGTACGAGCAGGCGGCCCGGTTATTCGGGGCAGCGGAAGCCTCGTTCGAAGTCCTCGGCGGTCAACTTCCCTTTTGGTTCGACCAATCCGACCATGACCGGCGCGCGGCGTCCACGCGCGCCGGACTGGGGAAGGCGGCGTTCGGGGCCGCGTGGAGCGAAGGCCGGACGATGACGCTGGAGCAAGCCCTCGAGTACGCCCTGCACTCTACGCACGCGACGCCAGCCAAGGCCAAAGAGAAGGGCACGGTCAAGAAAGAGACGGCGGTCGACCTCCTCACCGCGCGAGAACGAGAGGTTGCGGCGCTCGTCGCGCTCGGCCTGACGAACCGCGACATCGCCGCGCGGCTGGTCGTTACCGAAAGAACAGCGGAGACTCACGTTCAGAACATCCTCAATAAGCTGGGGTTTACCTCCCGTGCGCAGATCGCCGCGTGGGCCGTCGGGCACGGACTGGAGAAGGCGCTGAACACCGACTAGCTTCTCTAGAGTTCATCCCCCGCGAGAGCCCCGCGCTGTACGTAGCCATCCTCACCGCCCAAAGATACGTATCGGCTACGGGTTTTCCTCGATGACCCCCAAGCAGGCTCTCCTTATAGTGGTGATGCAATCACCATGACGAAAGGAGGGATGCGGCGATGCCCAAGTTTGTGATCGAGCGCGAGCTGCCCAATGCGGGCAACCTCTCGCCCCAAGAGCTCCGCGCCGTCTCCCAGCGGTCGTGCAGCGTGTTGAACCAGATGGGTCCGCAGATCCAGTGGGTGCACAGCTATGTGGCCGATGACAAGATCTACTGCCTGTACGTCGCGCCCAATGAGGAGATGGTACGCGAACACGCCGGGAAGGGCGGATTTCCTGCCAACCGTGTCGCCGTAGTGAAGACGGTTATCGACCCAACAACTTCGGAGCCCTAGGTCCGAGAGGAGGGGAAGAGCCATGCAGAGGTGCGCTGCGGGCATGTTGATGTTATTCCTGGTGGCGGCCCTGGGGTGGAGCTCCGGACTGCCGGTTTCGGGCGCCCAGCCGGGGCTAGACAAAGACGTAGTGGCCAAGCTTTCGGCGGCCCGGCTAGCCATGGCGAAATACGCCATGGATCTCGCACGGGCCAAGGCCGATGGCTACACGATCATCACCCCGATGATCCCCAACATGGGATATCATTTTCTGAATCCCAAGATCGAGGGCTTTGACGTCACGAAGCCGCCGATCCTGGTCTACGTCCGCAAGGGAGAGGACTGGCAGCTCGCGGCCATCGAGTGGGTCTGGCCCAAGAAACCGGCGGCCGCTCCCCTCAACGGAGCGACGTACGGATCCTTCGGCGCCGCATGCCACTACAAGGATGGATCCTTCCTACCGTCCTACAGCGAAGCCACGTGCGTGAAGACGCATCCCAAGACCGGCGCAGAGTTCAGCTTCTGGCACCCGCCGCTGGTCACGTTCCACGTCTGGATCTGGTACCCGAACCCCAACGGCGTCTTCGGCGAGTACAATCCGCTCCTGACGCCTTTCAATAACGAGTAGCGGGAGCCGGGGAGGGCAGAAACAGCCCTCCCCTCCGCTTCCCCCGATGAGACGGGACTTATCCTTCCTTGCCGCATTCGCCCTCCTGCTGCCGCTATCTGCCGGTGTCCAGGCGCCATCAGTGGTACGCACCGAAATGAGCGAATTCGCCTTTCGGCCTGCGACGATCCACTTGACGGCCGGGCGCCCCGTCCGGCTGGTGCTGGTGAACGGGGGCGAGCTGGCCCATCAGTTCGACACAGGATACCTTCGAACGCTCCCGGTGACCTTGGTGAGCGACACGTTGCGCGTCGAGGCGCCCGGGCTCGACGTCATCCGGTTGGACCCCGGCGGGACGGCACGGCTCGAGTTTCTGCCCCGTAAGAAAGGTCGCTTTGTGTTCTTCTGCGCGATCGAGGGGCACCGGGAGGCCGGCATGCAGGGAGTCCTGGAAGTGCGGTAGTCTGCCCGCGTGTGCTTGATGGCCTGCCCTGATAGACCGGTCCGGCGCGGCGCCGCCGCGGACGGGCAGGGCAGGAGTCTCGATTGTCGAGATGCGAACACTATGGAAAACCGGCCGCCCAGGCCGGCGAAGGAGCGCCACGTGGATGTCCAACCCGTCGTCTTGACCGGAGCCCGGGCCAAGTTGATCCCAATGGATCAGTCCCATGTCGGGGCGCTGTACGAGGCGGGCTGGAGCCCAGAGATCTGGCCGTACATGCCGATATCGGTCCAGACGGCCGACGACATGCAGCGCCTCGTCCGCGAAGCGCTGAGCGCACGGGAGCGCGGGGCGGAGTTCCCGTTCGTCATCGTGGACCAAGCACGCACCCGCGTCGTGGGAAGCACTCGCTTCCTGGAGATCACCCCGCCCCATCGCGGGATCGAGATCGGGTGGACGTGGCTCTCGCCCGATGTCTGGCGAACGTCCATCAACACCGAATGCAAGTATTTGCTGCTCCGCCACTGCTTCGAGGTGCTCGGGGCGATCCGCGTCCAGTTGAAGACCGACGCGCGTAATGTCCGCTCCCAGACGGCGATCGAACGGCTCGGGGCCGTGCGCGAGGGCGTCCTCCGCCATCATCGGATCATGCCCGACGGATACCTCAGGGACTCTGTGTACTACAGCATCCTTGCCAAAGAGTGGCCCGGCGTCAGAACGCGGCTGGACGGATACCTGGGTAGAACCACAGGTCACGTCACGCCCTGAGACGAGGATCCAAGGCATCCCGCAGGCCGTCACCCAGCAGGTTCACCCCCAGGATGACCACGGTGATGGCCAGTCCCGGAAAGACTGCGGTCCACCAGGCATCCCGAAGATACTGCCGGGCCCCGCTTAGCATCGCACCCCACTCCGGCGCCGGCGGCTGCGCCCCCAGACCGATATAGGAGAGTCCGGCGGCGATCAAGATGTTGATCCCGACCCCCAGCGTGGCGAGCACCAGAACCGGCGCTGCGATATTGCGGAGGATATGCCGCCCAAGGAGCCGGGCCGTGGTCGCCCCCGCCGCCCGCGCCGCCTCGACGTATTCCATCTGCCGCACGGACAGCGTCGATCCCCGGACCGTCCGCGCGTAGACCGGCACCGCACCGATCCCCACGGCGATCATCACGTTGATGAGGTTCGGACCCAGCGTCGCCACAATGGCGATCGCGAGCAGGATGCCAGGAAACGCGAGCAGGACATCCGTCCCCCGCATGATCAACACATCCCACAGCCCTCCATTGAAACCCGCGATCAAGCCGAGCAGGGTCCCGGCCGCCATGGCGATCCCGACGGCCACGAGTCCGACCTCGAGCGAGATCCGGCTGCCGTACAACACGCGGCTCAAGACATCGCGCCCCAGCTCATCCGTCCCGAACGGATGCGCCCGTGAGGGAGGCTGCAGGATCGAATCCGTCGCCGGGACCAGCGGATCGTAGGGAGCGACCCAGGACGCCAGCACGGCCATCGCGACGAAGAGGCCGGTCACGACCGCGCCCACCCGCGCGCTGGGGCTCCGCACCAACCTGCGCACCACTCGATGGTGCCGCGTCTGCTGATCAGTCATAGTCGATGCGGGGATCGAGGGCAACGTAGAGGATATCGACGGAGAGGTTGACCAGTGCATATACGGCGGCGGCGAACAGCACGATCCCTTGGATGAGCGGAAAATCGCGGGACTGGATCGCGCTCACCGCAAACCGGCCGAGCCCCGCACGGGCAAACACCGATTCCACGATCACGGCCCCGCCGAGGAGCCCGCCGAACTGCAGGCCGATGACCGTCACGACGGGGATCAGAGCATTCCGCAACGCGTGATGGAAGAGGATCCGGCCCGATGCGACCCCCTTGGCCCGGGCCGTGCGCACGAAGTCGCTGGGGAGGATGTCGAGCAGGCTCGCCCGCGTCAGGCGTGCCAGCACGGCGGCGGCCTGGCTGCCCAGGGTAACGGTTGGCAGGACCAGCGCCTGCCACCCGCTCCCTCCGGCGATCGGGAACCAGCGGAGGACCAATCCGAAGAGGAGAATCAGCAGCAGGCCCAACCAAAAGGACGGCATGGAGATTCCCAGGAGCGACGCGCTCATCAAGAGCGTTTCGATGAGGCGGTTGCGCAGCAGGGCCGCGATCGCCCCCAGCAGGATGCCGGCCGCCGACGCCACCGCCGTCGCGGCCAAGGTCAGCTGCAGGGTGGGCGGGAACCGATCCCAAATCTCCGCGGCAACCGGTCGCCCGGAACGGATCGAGCGTCCCAGGTCTCCTCGCAGGACGTTTCCTACGTACACGCCGTACTGCACCAGGAGGGGACGGTCCAAGCCGAGGTCGTGGCGCAAACGGAGGACATCCGCGCTCGAGGCGTTCTCGCCCAGCATGATCGTGGCGGGATCGCCGGGGGTCAGGTGGCTCATCAGGAAGACCAGCCCTGACACCGCCAGGAGCACGAGGCACGTCAGCCCGAGGCGGCGGAGCACATACCCGAGCATTACGAGCACCCGCCCGGCGCGCGGGCGCCGGTGCCTATGGTTTTGTCAGGGACGCATCACCGAAGAACACGTAGCCGTCCGGATGGATCTTGGCATCCTTGATGGACGGCTGCAGGGCGATGTAGTTGAAGTTCGTCCACAGCGGCACCCAGAGGGCCTTGTCCACGA
>DASSXJ010000333.1 GCA_035703895.1 bacterium
AGGAACGCCACGAGCACGATGACCAGCGGCAGGAACGGGATCCCGAACGCAATGTCGGCCAGCCGCATCAGGACGGCATCGATCCATCCGCCGTAAAACCCCGCCACGATCCCGACGACCGTACCGATCAGCGCGACGAAGAACGCCGCCGTGAACCCCACCGTCAGCGCCGGCCGCGCGCCATGGACCAACTGCGAGAAGATGTCCCGTCCGACGTTGGTGGTGCCGAGGCGGAACGACGGCCCGGGCGGTTGGTTGGCCATCAGGTCGTCTCCTTTGGTGATGGTCTGCTGCGGGTCGTACGGCGCGATCAGCGGTGCCGCAGCCGCCACGAGGATGAAGACCAGGTAGATGCAGACGCCCGCAACCGCGAAGCGGTCGTGCTGGAGCACTCCCCGGAAGGACTCCCACGCTCGGCGCCCCGCGGCGAACCCCGGCGTGCGGGGGCGGGGGAGGACCTGCACGCTACCGTTTCGCATAGGACACCCGCGGATCGAGCCAGGAATACGCAATGTCGGCCAGGAGGTTCATCGCGATGGCCACCGCGGCGATCAGGAGAAACGCGCCCTGGGCGAGCGGATAGTCCTTCGCCGCGACCGCCCGGACCAGCAGCCGGCCGAGCCCCGGCCAGCTGAAGACGTTCTCGACGACGACGTTGCCTCCCAGACTGTACCCGATCACCAGGGCGAATGCGGTCGCCACCGGAAGGAGCGCGTTGCGCGCCGCGTGGCGCAGTAGGATGCGCCCCTCGGGCAGGCCCTTCATCCGTGCCATCACGACGAACTCTTCCTCCATCACATCCAGCATGTTGCTGCGCATTAAGAGGAGGGGGAGCCCCTGCAGGTAGAGGACGAGTGTGACGAGCGGCAGCGTGAGATGACGGAGGAAGTCCAGGCTCGTGACCTGCTGCCAGAGCGAGGCGTACACGACCCCGGGGTTCGCGGTCCCGGACGACGGGAACCACCGGAGGGAGAACGAGAAGACCGCGAGTAGGATCATGCCCACCCAGAACTCCGGCGCGGCCCGCACCGCCAGGGCCAACGGGATTCCCGTGGACTCGATCGCCGTGCCCCGCTTCCACGCGAGGAACGCTCCCGAGATCGTGCCAGTCACGAAGGCGATGATCACGGCGCCCAGCGTCAGGATCAGCGTGTTGGGGAGGGCCTCCCAGACCAGCTTCCAGACCGGCGCACGGTACGTGAAGGAGACGCCCATGTCCCCAGTCGCAGAGGCGCGGAGAAAGATCGCATATTGCTGCCACAGGGGGAGGTCGAGGCCGAACTCGTGCATGAGGGCCTTCTGCTGCTCGGTTGTAAAGGTGGGGTCGATGTACGCGACGAGTGGATTCCCCGGCATGAGGCGGAAAATCAGAAACAGGATCGTCGCGATCACCCAGAGCACGAGCAGCATCTGACCCAGCCGCTGTGCGATCCACCGTCCCGATGAGCGCTTCATGAGAGCACGGCCCGCGTCCGGCGGCGGCTGCGGCGGCCGGACGCGGGCCCGACGACGATGTGCGGTGTTACCGCGCGACCTCGAGCGTCTCGGACTGGTTGGCCGGATACAGGAGCCGCCCCTGGCCGTCCCACTCGTACCCGGCTTTCTTCAGCAGGTCCTTGGCCGCGGCCACGTTGTACGCGTACTGGGGCAGGCCGGTTGCGTGCCAGAACGCGAGCGCCCTGCTCACCGGGGAGTCGGCCATCTCGCCGTATCCCTTGTAGGCGACCAGGCGGATCATGTTCCGGTCGGTGACCATGGTGAGGGCCCTCCGGAAGTTGACGTCGTTGAACGGCGGCCGGCGCTCGTTATACCCGATAAACTGCATCCCGATATCCGTAGATGCGACGACGGTGATCCGGTGGTCATCGCGGCTCAGCTTGGCCAGCACGGAGGGATCGCCCAGGTAGTCCGAGAGGAAGTTGAGCTCTCCGTTCCGCAAGGCCCCGAGCGCGGCTTCAACGTTGGAGACACCCCGGAGGATCCAGCGGTGCATCTTGGGAGCCGCCCAATGCTGCGGATTGGCCTCCAGCACCACTTCCTGGTTCCGCGTCCAGCTCACGAACTTAAACGGCCCGGATCCGACCGGCGTCTTTTCCTGGAGGGACTCGGCGTTCTCTTTCTTCCCCTCGAGGCCCTGCAGCATCGGCGCCCAGACGTGCTGCGGGACAATGTTGAGTTTGCCGAGCGTCGAGGTGAGAAACGCCGCCGACGGTTTCTCCAGCACGAACCGGAGGGTCGTGGCGTCGACCTTTTGGATGTTTTTGACGTTCGCGACGAACGGCTTGTACATTGGCACCTTGTCGCCTTTGGGCGCCGAGAACGAGAAAATCACGTCTTCGGGAGTCACCGGGGTGCCGTCATGAAACTTCATCCCGGCGCGCAGCGTGACGTCGATCGTGGTGGGATTGACCCACTTGTAGGCGCTTGCCGCCCAGGGCCGGGGCAGTCCGTCGGGGCCGACACGGACCAGGCGGTCCCAGATGAGCTCGGTGATCCACGAATCGATTTTCCCGCTGATGTAGAGAGGGTTAATGGCCTTGACGGGTTCCTGGTTGTTCAGCACCATGTCCTTTTGCGCGCCCTTCGGCGTCGCCTGGTCGAACGTCCAGAAGTTCTTGATCCCGATGCCCTTCTGCTCGACGATCGTCTTCGAGTCCCACACCTCATTGTTGTAAGCGTAGGGGGTCTTGGGGTTCACGAGGAACGTGTAGGGCTGTGCGTCGGCGAGCATCTTTTGCGCCTGCTCCACCAGCTGCTTCCGCTGGTTTGGATCGGTCGCCTCCCGCTGCGCCTGGGCGATCGCGTCGTACTTGGAATCGATGAACCCGATGAAGTTGTACCCGTCCTTGGCCGTGCTCGACGAGAAGAGGTTGACTAGGAGCTCGTCTGGGTCGGAGCGCTCGGGGCGGCCGACCATCTGCCAGGTGGTCATGTCCCATTTCTCCCGGCTGTACCAGATGTAGTCGGCCAGCTGCTCCCACGGCATCGGCCGCACGGTCACCTTGAGGCCGAGCCTGCGCATGCCATCGGCAGCGATGCGGGCCGACTCGTACTGCTGCGGATCCTGCGCCTGCGGCCATGTCACCAAGACCAGTTCACGCACGACCCGGTTCGCCTGCGCCTGTGTCGGGCTCACCGGCGCGGCGGTGAACGTGAGGGCGCCGATCAGTGCGAACACGAGACCGTGAATCCACGTCTGAGCGCGCATAGCATTCCCCCTCCGTAGTGTCCCTCACACCTCAGTATCCATGTGACAAGTTATACAGCGATTCCGGGCGCTCCTGCGGCCTCCCCGCGGCGGCGCGGACAACCTCTTTTGCCCCAAGGGAGGAGGGGCGGCGGCCGTGAGCATATTCTGACGTGGGGGAGTGCGATGACGGGCGGGTTCTTCGGGTTTGCGATCCGGCGGATCATCGCCGCGATTCCGACGCTGTTCGGAGTCACGTTGATCGTCTTCTTCATGGTGAGGGTGCTTCCGGGAGACCCGGCCCGCCTGCTCGCGGGGCTCAACGCCACGCAAGATGAGGTCGACCGGATCCGGGTGCAGCTTGGGCTCACGAAGCCGGTCGCCGTTCAGTACGAACTCTTTCTCAGAGCGATCTCCCACGGTAACTTGGGTAAGTCGATCACCACGCAGGCGCCGGTGGTGCAGGAGATCTCGAGCCGGCTGCCCAAGACGGCTCTCCTCGCCGCGACCGCCACCGTCCTGTCCGGGATCCTCGGGATCGTGTCGGGGATCGCCGTGAGCACGCGCCAGTACACCTCGGTCGACTACCTGGTCAGCGTGGTCGCCTTCGCGGGTGTCAGCATTCCCGTCTTCTGGCTCGGCCTGATGCTGATGATCGTGTTCGCGGTGTTCCTCCACCTGGTCCCGGCGGGGGGTGCGGCCGGTCCGACGAGCCTCATCCTCCCCTCGATTACGCTCGCGGCGTTCAGTATCGCCTTCATCGAGCGGCAGACGCGCAGCAGCATGCTGGAGACCCTCCGCCAGGACTACGTGCGGACGGCGCGGGCGAAGGGGCTCGTAGAGGGCGTCGTCGTGTTCCGCCATGCCCTCCGGAACGCCCTCATCCCCGTCGTGACGGTGATCGGGCTCCAGTTCGGCGCCCTCTTCGGCGGCGCGATCCTCACCGAGACGACGTTTGCGTGGCCGGGGATCGGGCAGCTCCTCGTCACGGCCATCAGCGCCCGCGACTATCCGATCATCCAGGGCGTCGTCCTGTTGTTTGCGATCACGTTCTTGGTCGTGAACCTCGTGGTGGATCTCCTCTATGGTTACATCGATCCGCGCATCAAGTTCAGCTAAGCCCCTCCCCCAGCGGGCGTTCAGCCATCCGCTGGCCGTCGTCGGCCGTTTCGGCCGGAGCCGGACCGCGGTGGCCGGACTGGCCGTCCTCGTGGTGATGTTGGCCGGGGCGGCGCTCGCGGGCGTGGTCCTTCCGTACAACCCCGACACTGCGGACTTGAATTCGACGCTGCACGCGCCGACGTCGGTCCATCCGTTTGGGACGGACCAGCTCGGCCGGGATATCCTCACCCGCGTCGTCTACGGCGGCCGGATCTCGCTCGTGATCGGCGCGATGGCCGTGGGCATCAGCGGCGCGATCGGGGTGCCGCTCGGGATCCTGTCGGGTTACTACGGAGGCTTCGTAGACGGGGTGATTCAGCGGATCGTGGATGTGATGCTCGCCTTTCCCGGGTTCCTCTTGGCCTTGACGCTGATCAGTATTCTCGGTGTCGGGCTCCTCAATGTCGTGATCAGCGTAGGGATCGCCTCGGTTCCGGTGTACGTCCGGCTGGTCCGGGGGGTGACGCTCGGTATTCGCCAGCTCACCTACATCGAATCTGCCCGCGCCACCGGACTGCGCGACCGCCTGATCATGTTCCGGCACGTCCTGCCCAACGCGGCCGCGCCGGTCGTCGTCCAATCCTCCCTGCAGCTCGGCGCGGCCATCCTGACCGCGGCGGGGCTCGGGTTTCTCGGGCTGGGCGTGACCCCGCCCACCCCCGAGTGGGGGACGATGTTGGGCGAGGCCGTCACCTACCTGCTGACGTCGTGGTACATCGCGCTCTTTCCCGGGCTGGCGATTTTCGTCGCGGTGATGGCGTTCAATCTCCTCGGCGACGGGTTACGCGATGCGCTCGATCCTCGGATGAAGGTGCTCTAGCTCGAAGGGGGGATCAGGATGCGGCGGGTTGCAGCGGGAGGTCTCGCACTCGTCATCGCGGTGACGGCGGCATGGGCGGTGGCTCTCTCCGCCCAGGAGACCAAGGCGGGCGGGACCTGGACGATCGCTATCACCGAGGAGCCGGACACGCTCGACCCCCAAAAGACCGGCGCGGCCGTGGCGGCCCAGATCTTTACGCTCGTCGGAGAGCCCCTGCTGGCCAAGGATTTCCAGAACCGCATCGTGCCGGGCCTGGCCGAGTCATGGACGGTCAGCCGCGACGGGTTGCAATGGACGCTGCGGCTCAAGGCGGGCGCCACCTTTCACGATGGCACGCCGGTCACGGCGCAGGCGGTCAAGCTGTCGATCGAGCGCGCGCTGGCGCCGGAGACGAAGTCCCCCGTAGCCAAGGCCCAACTCGGTCCGGTGACCTCTGTGGAAGCTCTCGACGCCGCGATGCTGAGGATCACCCTCAAGGAGCCGTTCGCGCCCTTCATGGCCAATCTCACCGATTCGCGTCTCTCGCCGATCAGCGTCAAAGCGGCCGACGCCGCGGGCGCCGGCTTCGGTCGGACGCCGGTCAGTGAAGGGCCGTACACCGTCAAGGAGTGGGTCTCCGGTCACCACATCACGGTGGTGCGGAATCCCGCGTTCGCCTGGGGGCCGCCGTACATGCACAAGGGTGCGGCGTACATCCAACAGGTGACGTACCGCATCATCCCCGATTCCGCGACGCAGGTCGCGGCCTTCGAGGGCGGCGAGGTGAGCCAGATCGGCATTCCGCCGCATGATGTGCTGCGGTTGGTCGACAGCAAGAAATACCAGATCTTTCACTTTCTCCGCAAGGGAGTGGGGCTGTTCCTCGAATTCAACACGACCAAGGATCCCTTCAGCGACATCCGCGTTCGGCGGGCGATGAACTACGCCGTCAACAAGGATGTCCTCGT
>DASSXJ010000334.1 GCA_035703895.1 bacterium
GCGTCCCGTCCCCATGAGCTCCACATCGACCACCTCGAGACCGCGTCTCGCCGCGATCGGCCCCGCCAGTCCCGCCACGTGCTCAGCAATCTCCTGGCGCCTCACCGATTTTGCCCCCACAAACATGCGCCCCAGCCTTTGGCGCCTCCAAGAAACGAAAGAGTGGGTCAAGCACCCACTCCCCTCGAAGGCGTCAAGATTGGGGCACGGACCGGATCAATTACCTCTCGTAGTATACCATAGGCGTAAAAGAAATGACAAGGCGCCGTATCGCGCCATATAAACTGTTACCGGAGGGAGGGATCGTCGCGTCAAAAACGGTGTTTCCGGAGACAGAGCACCTCCACGAGGGGGCACTCGGTGACACCCGCCGCCATCCGCGAGTGCATGAAACACTTCGCCCGCGAGATACTACTGCATCCCGCACCATCAAACGGCAGATCCTCGACTCGATGAGTTTTGTGCCACCACCGGCCATCACCGCAAGTCGGCGATCCGCTTTCTAGTGTTCTTAGGCAGATGATTTTCGGATTCGGGGGGTAGCATAAACCTTTTCGAAAACCTGCTCGATTCGGCGTGCCATAACCTCCGTGGTATAACCAGCTTCGTAATGTTGCCGGGCGTTACGCCCGAGGCGCGCTGCTTCACAAGGGTTTTGGAGAAGACTCAGGATCGCGTTGGCTAATGTCCTTGCATCACCGGGAGGCAGAATAATGCCTGTCTCTCCATCGACCAGTAGCTCGGGGATGCCGCCAACTCGGCTGGTTACGGCAGGCTTGCCGAGCGACATACTCTCCAGCAGAGCTATAGGGGACGAGTCAAGACGCGTGGGGTGTGCATGGACGTCTACCAGTTGCCAGATATCACCGATACTGCCGGGATAGGCAACGATACGAACCCGGTCCCCAAGTCCTTGCGTCTGGACCATCTGATCAAGCCGGTCCCGGTAGTCAAGGGCTACTTGCGTTTGCCCGGTGTAGCCGACCACGAGAAAGAACGCGTCAGGTTGTTGCGCCAAAATCAACGGCGCTGCCTCCAACAACAGGTCTTGTCCCTTGGTCGGCCAAAGACGAGCAATTTGGGCCACGATTTTTGCGCCCAATGGGATGCCGAACTCAGTTGTCAACTCCTCCCGAGATCGTTCGGCGCGTGGTGGTTCGATACCATTCGGAATGCAATAGCCTGGCGGAGGCAGGACCATCCCTTGGCGTATGGCGTCAAGGCAAGTAACCGAATCACAAATCACCGCGTCCACCAACGCATAGATGCCTTGTCCGAATAGGGACCACGGCAAAGGGGGGCCGCGACGGAACCACCTCTCTCCTCCGGTCCACGGGGTATATTTTGTGGAAGTCACCGCTTTTACGCCGGCCAAACGACCAGCCAGCGTTGCCACTACCGTGCCCATTTCCATCCGCCCATCCACAATATCGATCTCGCGCTCGCGGAGTGCCCGGGCGGTCCTGTGGATCAACTGGATGTAGGTTTGAAACTGGTCCACCGTGCGGTTTATAGCTGAAGCTTTTTTCCAGTGGAAGTGGCGGGCGGGTATCCCGAGGTCCACGATCTCCACGTCAACTGCCCGGAACCAGTTCCACACAGGGCCGCACAAATGCTCCCATTCCGCGGAGGAACTCATACCACCAAATACAATGCAATCAAAGCGATCCCGATTACGAGCAGCCAAATATGCAAGCAACCGAGTGGTGTCCCCTCCGATGATTAGGCTAGAGTAAATAGATGCAACCCTTAACCGACGCGTCATTGGCGAACTGGCAATGCCAGCATTCCGTCGTTAAAATGCTTCTGCTCGGAGTGGCGCACGGACCCTAAGAGAGCACGGGTGTAAGGCAGTCTACCAGGCAATCGCACACATAGGATACATCATCGCGAGAGAGCCCAGCCCACGTGGGAAGGTTCATGCCTCGCAGCGCAATTCGATTGGCTACGGGATAGTCATCGCTCTGAACCAGATTCCGGTACGGAGGAAGATTATGTATCGGATAGAATACCGGGCGTGTCTCAATCCCTCGCGCGTGGAGTCGCGTGATGATTTCGTCACGGCTCGAAGGGGAGTTGCTCTCAAATACCACACTGAACATAAAGTAGACATGTCTGGCCCATTCCTTCTCAGGCTGGTCCGTGAGTTGAGGAACGCCTCGAAGCTTCTCACGGTACCATGAAGCGATTTCAGAGCGACGTTCCAAATGCCACTCTATTTTCTCGAGTTGTCCAAGACCAATAGCGGCCGCAACATTCGTCATGCGATAATTGTAGCCGATCGTCGGGAACCAATAACGGCGAGTCGGATCTGCCCCATGATACCTGAGCTGATGCACCTTTCTCGCCAAGCCCCCGTCATTCGTGATAACCATGCCGCCCTCACCGCATGTGATGATCTTGTTCGCATAGAAACTGAAAGTTGCTATGGGGACACGGTGAGGCCGGGGACGGAGACGTTCAGAAACGCGAGGACTCGTGTCGTCGCCCGCTGGATGATGTACGCCGAAAACGCTTCGTACGATGCGGCACCGCAGGTGCCCGTGTCGACCACGGTGGTCACGCCTTTCGCCACCCCCGCATCGCCATCGGGATGGACGCTGCCGCGCGTGAGCCCGTACGCCACATGGGCGTGCAGGTCGATCCACCCGGGGGAGACGACCAACCCGGTCGCGTCCACCACCTGCGCGGCCGCGCTGGCGATGGACCCCACCGCCCGGATGCGGCCCTGGCGAATCGCGAGATCCGCAGGCCCATCCACGCCGTCGGCGGGATCGAGGACCCGGCCCCCGCAGATCAGGAGATCGTCGCCTGCCGGCGCCGCGGCACTCACGGGTAGAGCCGATTGAGCAGGCGAGGGAACGCGATCGTCTCCCTCACGTGATCCACCCCGCAGATCCAGGCGACCGTCCGCTCGATCCCGATCCCAAACCCGCTGTGGGGCACCGACCCGTACCGGCGCAGGTCGAGGTACCATGCGTACTCGTCGGCGGGAAGGCCCGCCTCGCGCAGCCGGCGCTCGAGCAGATCGGGATCGTGGATGCGCTCGCCGCCTCCGATGATCTCTCCGTGGCCCTCCGACGCGAGGAGGTCCGCGCCGAGCGCCACTTCCGGTCGGAGCGGATCCGGCTGCATGTAGAAGGCCTTGCACTGGGTGGGATACCGGTGGACGAACACCGGGCGGTCGAAGAGGTTGCTCAGGATGGTCTCCTCGTCGCCGCCAAAATCCTCGCCCCATGTCATCGCATGTCCCTGATCCCGCAGGCGGGACACGGCCTCATCGTAGGACAGACGGGGAAACGGCGGCCGCACACGCTCGAGGACGGTGAGGTCCCGTTCCAGGATGTCGAGCTCCTTGCGCCGCCGTTCCAGCACCCGCTCGACGGCAAACACGACCATGCCTTCCGCCAGGGCCATGCAGCCGTCCAGGTCCAGGAAGGCTGCCTCCGGCTCGATCATCCAGAACTCGGTCAGGTGCCGGCGGGTCTTGCTCTTTTCCGCCCGGAACGTCGGGCCAAAACAGTACACGCGACCGAGCGCCGCGGCGTTGGCCTCGTTGTACAACTGCCCGCTCTGCGTCAGATAGGCCTGCCGCTCGAAGTATGGGGTCTCGAACAGCGTGCTCGTTCCCTCGCAGGCCGAGGGGGTGAGGATGGGTGTGTCCATGCGGATGTATCCGCGGTCGTCGAGGTAATCGCAGATGGCGCGTTCCACTTCCGCGCGCACCCGCATGATCGCCTGCGGCCGGCTGCTGCGCAGCCAGAGGTGGCGGTGATCCATGAGGAACTCGACCCCGTGTTCCTTGGGGGTGATGGGGTACGGCTGGGCGGTCTGGATCACCGAGAGACGGCGGAGCCCGAGCTCGTACCCGCCGGGCGCGCGACGATCCTCACGGACGATCCCGCCGGCCACCACGGAGGACTCCTGGGTCAACGCCCGCGCGGCATCGAAGACCTCGGGCGGGAGATCGGCCCGGACCATCACCGCCTGGAGAATCCCCGTGCCGTCCCGTAGCAGGAGAAAGTGGATCGCCCCGCTGCTGCGCAGGTTGTACACCCACCCTCGGACCTCGACCTCCTCCCCCACGTGCCCGCCGATCGCCTCGATCGTGGTGACCGTCATGCGTGTCGTGCCTCCTTACGCGTCCCGTCCGGAGCGGCCAGAGGGGGCTACGCCGGATGCGAATCCTTCTCCTTGTGCCTTGCGGGCCGGGCGCCGCCCGCCG
>DASSXJ010000335.1 GCA_035703895.1 bacterium
TTGCGCCCCCTGACGCGATCGAGGCGCGCGAGGGCCGCTTCCACACCGTCGCGGTGGATCTCCTCGGCCCGCACCACCGTGACGCCGTGCGTCTCTCCAAACTCGAAGTCCCCTTCCCCGTACACCGGGCCGCGGATCCCGAACTGCACGGTGGCCCCGGGCAGGTAGAGGCCCTCCTCGAGCGCCCGCCGGAACGGCGTGCCGTGGAAGTACCGGTTGCCAAAGTACTGCTCCCACATATCCTGGTGACTGTCGAAGTGCACGAGCGCGACCGGACCGTGCCTGCGCGCCACCGCGCGCAGAATGGGGAGCGAGATCGAGTGGTCGCCTCCGACGCAGGCGGGAATCGCGCCCGCCTCGAGGATCCCCCCGACGGCGGCTTCGATCCGGCCGTAGGTATCGAGGATGTCCATGGGATTCGTGTCGACGTCGCCGCAGTCGGCCACCCTGAGGCGTGCGAACGGCGAGGTGCGCACCACCGGGTTGTAGGGCCGGATCAGCAGCGAGTGGTTGCGGATTTCCTTCGGCCCGAACCGGGCGCCCGGGCGGAAGCTGACCCCGCCGTCAAATGGAATCCCGAGGATGGCGGCGTCGAGGCCGGCGGGATCCCTGGTGTGGGGAAGCCGCATGAACGTGGAGAGCTGGGCGAACCGGGGAGACTGGAATGCGTTGGGGGGCTCAAACCGTCCGTCCGTCATCGGCTCCTACTCCGGCACCCATCGTTCGGGCGGTCTCCTCGCGGATCATCGCCAGCACCCGGCGTTTCGCGCTCACGAACTCTTCGGAGGTCGTCACCTCGAGCGTGCGGGGGCGCGGAAGCGGCAGCGACACCTCCGCCCTGAACCGCCCGGGGCGGGCAGTCATCACATAGACGCGATCGCCGAGGAAGAGGGCTTCCTCGATGTCGTGGGTGACGAACAAGATCGTCTTCGGCGACTTCTGCCAGATGTCCAGCAGCAGCTCACCCATGAACGCCCGGGTCTGCGCGTCCAGGGCGCCGAACGGCTCGTCCATCAACAGCACTTCGGGATCGTTGGCCAGCGCCCTGGCAATCGCCACCCGCTGCATCATGCCCCCCGAGAGTTCTTTGGGGTAGGCGTGCTCGAACCCGGCAAGCCCGACCATGTTGATGAACCGCCGGGCGGCCTCTTGACGCGTCACGTCGGGGACTCCGCGCAGGCGCGGACCGAACTCCACGTTGCCTTGGACCGTGAGCCAGGGGAACAGGGTGTAGGATTGAAACACCATCCCCCGGTCGGCCCCGGGATCCATGACTTGGTGGCCGTCCAGCCAGATCTCCCCGGAGGACGGCCGCACCAGACCGGCGATGAGGCGCAGCAGCGTGCTCTTGCCGCATCCGGACGGGCCGACGATGCTGACGATCTCGCGGTCGGCGACGTCGAGCGAGAGGCGGTCGACGGCGACGAGTTCCGCGCCCTTTCGCGTGCGGAACGCCACGGAGACCTCGCGGATGCGGAGCTTGGCGGTCACGCCTTCGGAGACCAGGGCAGCAGGCGCCGGTGCAGCCACTTGAACGTGAGATCCATCAGCAACCCCAGCCCGCCGATCACGGCGAGCCCGACGAAGATTCGGTCCGTGAAGAGCCCGCGCATCGAGTTGAGGATCAGGTACCCGAGCCCGCGGTCGGCTGAGACGATCTCGGCGACGATCAGATAGGTCCATGCCCAACCCATCGTGATCCGCAGCGTGTCCATCACCCCGGGCAGGGTGGCCGGCAGCAGCACCCGCGCGACCACCTGCGCGCGCGACGCTCCAAGCGTGTACGACACGTCGAGTTGCTCGTGGGGAACGTGGGCGGCGACATCCGCGACGAGTAGGACGAGCTGGAAGAACGTGCCGATAAAGATGACCGCGATCTTTTCCGCCGTGCCGATGCCGATGTACAAGATCAGGAGCGGGATCATCGCGCTGACGGGAAGGTACCGCACAAAATCCACGACCGGCTCGACGAGCGCCTCCATCACCTTGAACGATCCCATCAGGATCCCCACCGGCACCCCCACCACGACCGCCAACGCCCAGCCCGTTACGATCACGTAGACGCTGGCCTGCGCGTCCTGGATCAGGCTGCCGTCGCGCAGCAGGTCGACCGCGGCGGCGAGGATGGCGGTGGGGCTCGGGAGGAACAACGGCTCGACGAGCTTCCCGTATGACACGATGCACCACAGGAGCACCAGGCCGACGGCGCTCCCGGTGACCGTGCGGAGATAGACTCGCCGGGGGATGGACTCCTGGGGCCTGAAGTAGGCGAAGATCCCGCGAGGGCCGGACCCGCGGCGGGCCCCGACCCCGGGCTGCACCAGGCTCACGTCAACGGCCGCTGGGCCGGCGTCCGATGCCGGCCCAGCCTCCTCCCTAGCGGATGAACTCCCCGTCCACCAGGTCGGCGGCGGCCTCGTTCACCCGGATCATGCCGAACGACTTCCAGATATTGATCGCGTTCTGCGCGGTCACATAGATCGTCCCGCCCGCCTTGAAGTAGTCCCTGTTGATGGCCTCGTCGTAGAAGCGCACGCCGGCGAGCGTCTCCCTGAAGGTCTTCACGTCCTTGAGCCACCCGCCCACCGCCTTGGCCATGACGGCGTCGGACTCGTCTGGGTTCTTCTTCCAGTAGTCCACGGCCTTGTACCAGCCGGCGATCGAGGCCTTGACCGCGTTCGGATGGTTCTTGATGATGTCGGTCCTGTAGAGCAGGATGTCGACGATCAGGCCCGGCGTGCTGCTGCTGTCCACGAGCACGTGGCCGCCCGGAGTCTGCTTGGCCCGACTGAGCCACGGCTCCCAGGTTACCGCGGCATCGACCTTGTGGGCCACGAACGCGGCGCCGGCGTCGTCCTGCTGCATCTGGATACTCTTGATGTCCTTCTCGCTCATCCCGTTCTTGCGCAGCAGGACGCTCAGGAAGAAGTGCGAGACCGATCCCTTGTTGAAGGCGACCCGCTTGCCGCGGAGGTCCTTGATCGACTTGATCGCGTCGACCGCGACGATCCCATCCCCGCCCTTGCTGTCATCGAGGCCGAGCACGGAGCGAAATGGATGCTCCGGGCTCCAGTACAGGCTCGCGGTGTCAAGCGTCGTGGCGATGCCGTCGAGCCGTCCCGAGATCAGGGCGAAGAACCGCGACTTGGGATCCTCGAACGTTCGGAGCTCGACGTTCACCCCGGCCTCGTCGAAGAAGCGCTTGTCCCGAGCCAGGAACAGCGGGCCGTACCCTACCCAGGTCGAGTGCCCGATCAACAGTGTCTCGGCCGCCGCGCGGGCCGGCATCGGGCGCCAGCCGAACGGGACTGCTATAATCAATAGGAGGATCAGGGCCGCCCCCACCCTCCCCCAACGAGACATCAGCGGACACCTCCCTTCGAATAGGGCCCTTTAGCAAGGCCCACAGGGGGATTCCGCCGGGGTTTGGGAAAACCCTCTCCCCCGGCGGCCTTTCGTTGCAGGAGCACAGGGGATCTGCCATGAACGTCACCTAATCAACGATGCAGGCGCCCGAGCGAGGAGGCCGTCCCGTGCCCGGCCTGCCGACCGGGACCGTGACCTTTCTCTTCACGGATATCGAAGGTTCCACGGTTCTGCTCCAACACCTAGGCGATCTGCGCTATGCGGAAGTCCTCACCGCGCACCGGGATATCCTC
>DASSXJ010000336.1 GCA_035703895.1 bacterium
GCCCCTCGCCAGACGTTCACGATGATCAGCGACGTCATGGCCGTTTGCGGCGTACCGATCCAATTCACGCCGTGCGCCGCGAGCCCGCTGTGTGTGAGGACCCAGTTGATCACGCTAAAGGTCGGGTCGAACATCCAGCGCCAGGCGAGCGTGCTCAGGACCGTGGGGATGATGAACGGCAAGAGGAGCGCCGCGCGGACGAAGCGCTGCAGAGGAAAGGCCTGGTTGAGGAGCACGGCCATGACCAGTCCCAGCACCAGCTTGAACACCGTGGTCACCGCGGTGTAGACGAATGTGTTGGTGATGCTGCTCAAGAACACGTGGTCGTGGAGGAATTCGTACCGGTAGTTGCCCAGCCCCACGAACCGCCCGATCGCACCGACCTCTGAGGCGGTGACCGAGAGCCACACGCCGATCACGAACGGATAGGCGAGAAACGCGAGCAGCATGAAGAGCGTCGGCGCGAGCAGCAGGTACCCGAGCGGCGCTTCTTGTCCGAAGATACGGATGCGCGGCTGGCGGAAGGCCGCCCGCGCGGCCTCAGCTGGCGGGGTCGCCGTGCTCACGGCTCGTGCGCTCGGTTAGGGGGCTCCGAAGATCGCCTTGAGCTTGGCCTCCGCGTCATTTATGGCGGCCTTGGTGTCGCCGGTGGCGACCGCCTTGGCGAACATGTCGGCAACGACATACTGCGTTTGCGCCTGGCTGGTCTGCTTGCTGGGCGCCGCCGGCCACCCCGGCCACTTGCCGATGGGTTTGCCCTGGGAGTCGATCACGACGTTGCGATAAGCCCTGAGCTTCAGGTCGAGGTGCCAGACCGGGTCATCGTACAAGCCCTCAAACGGGCCGTGGTTATATCCGCGGGCGGCCTTCAACCACTTCGAGTAGTTGGCCTTGTCCATGAGCGCCATGGCAAAGGCCTTCGCCGTGTCCTTCTCCTTCGACCAGGCCATGACGGCGTGGTTAAAGATAAGGTTCAGCGTGAAGTTCCCCTTTGGCCCGCTCGGCATGGGAGCGTTTTGGGTGACCTGGTCGAATTTCTTGAATTCAACGACCTCGCGGATGTAGATACTGGCGCCGTTGAGGGTGGCGCTGATGCGGTCGGCGTGGTAGGCTTGGTTATTGTCGGGGTCCAGCCACTCGGGGAACCACTTGATGCCGGCCTGCTGAGCTCGAATCGCCCACCGGAGCGCCGCTTCGGTCTCGCTCGAGTTGATCGTGACCGTCTTGCCGTCCTTATCCACCTCTTGCCCGCCGAAGCCCCACAGTACCGGGTTCCACATCGTGAGCGAGTCGCCGTAGGCGTGACCGACGGTCTGCGCAATGGGTTTGCCGGTGGCCTTGGCAAGCTTTTCGCCGGCGACGATCAACTCGTCCCAGGTCTTCGGGAACGATGCGACCCCGGCCTTTTGGAAGTAGTCCGTGCGGTAGCTCCACGCGTTCGGGACCTGTGTGTAGGGGATCGCCCGCCACTGTCCACCGACCTTGCAGAAGGCCTCGTTGACGGGGTGCACCTTGCCCAGGCGCTGCATGAGCAGATTGACTTCATTCGTGACGTCGACGGTCGACGCCGTATACAGATGCGGCCAGCCGTACTGCATCTGGATGATATCCGGGCCATCACCGGCCGCGACCGCGGCAACGGTCCGAGGCTGAAGCTGGTCGCCGCTGACGGTCTCGATCTCGACCGTGACGCCGTTCGCATCGCCCCATTCCTTCGCCTGACGCTTGAGTTCGGCATCGGCCACCTGCACGAAGCTGTTCCACTGGAGCAGCCGGATGCGTGCTCCCGAGCGCGGCTTCGGGAGCGAAGCCGCCGCCGAGGCCGTACCCGCGCGAAAGGCGCCGAGCATCGAACCGGCCGTCACCGAGACCGCGGTCGCCCCGGCCGTTTGCAAAAACCGTCGCCGCGTCCATCCCTTTCGCCCCTGAGTGCGTTTGCCCACGATCGCCCCTCCCCTAGTCCCCAACGTGCTTGTATCAGCAATTGTATGACATTTCCGTTTTGGTTACTAGACCCCTTCCATCGGTCGAGCCAGCCCGGTTTCGCGTCCGAGCTACGTCGTCCGACCGCTCAACCGATGGGGGTCGCATCATCAAAGAGATCGAATTTTACGGGAGCCGGAATCCTTTGTGTGAATGAGAAGGAAATTCGTATCAGGCTGTGGGGAAGAAGGGGTCACCTTCTGTGGGCCCTTGCTGCGACCGCCTCCTAGGAAGCGCCGGCATCGATGCGGCGTTACCTTAGAACAGCATGAACAAGTGGATCGTCACCGCTTCGGTTCTGGTAGGCGCGCTGATGAGCGCGATCGACACGAGCGTCGTGAACGTCGCGCTCGTCCACGTGAAAGCCACCTACGGGGTGACCACCCAGCAGGTGAGCTGGGTCAGCACCGCCTACCTCATCACGCTCGCGATCGTCATGCCGCTGACGGCCTGGCTGAGCTCGGTCCTCGGCCGGAGGCGAATGTATCTCTCCGCGATTGCGCTGTTTACGGCCGCCTCGGTCCTCTGCGGCCTCTCGCGTACGCTGGGGCAGCTGATCGCCTTCCGGATCCTGCAGGGGCTGGGCGGCGGGGTCTTGCAGCCCACCTCCCAGGCGATCATGCGGGAGACGTTCCCGCCCGAACAGCAGGGGCAGGCCATGGGCTTCTTTGGGATGATCGTCCTGCTGGGCCCGGCCCTCGGACCGTTGCTGGGCGGGTGGCTGACCGATGCCTACTCCTGGCCTTGGATCTTCTTCATCAACCTGCCCGTCGGAATCGTCGCGTCGATCATGGGCTGGCAGTTCATCAAGGATCCCGCATACATGCTGCGCCGCGGGTTCCAGCGGATCGACGGGATCGGGATCGGCTTGATGGCGGTGGGACTCGTGGCGTTGCTGACCCTCCTCGAAGAAGGGGAGACCAACGGGTGGTTCGGCAGTACGTTTATCACGGGCTCCGCCGTCATCGCCGCCGTGTCGTTGCTCGCGTTTGTCCTCTGGGAGCTGCGCGTGCCGGCCCCCGCGGTCAACTTACGGATCTTGCGGAACCTCTCATTTTCGTCCGGCATCTTCATCGGGGGGGTCCTGGGGGTGGCGCTGTACGGCAGCCTGATCTTGCTGCCCATCTTCCTCCAGAACCTGCTGGGGTACGACGCGACCCACGCGGGACTCGCGCTCATGCCGCGGGGGCTCGCCATGGTCATTCTCATGCCCGTGGCCGGCGCCCTGTACAACCGGCTGGGCGTCTACGTGATGATCCCGTTCGGCCTTGCCCTGAGCGGATTTGCGGGGTTTATGATGGCGCATTTTACCCAGGACAGCAGCCTCGCGCAGATCCTGATCCCGCAGGCGATCCAGGGGGCTGGGTTTGCCTTCATATTCGTGTCCCTCGCCACGAGTGCACTCGCCACCATCCCCCGGCCGCACATGCAGAGCGCGACGGGACTCTTTAGCCTCACCTTCCAGTTGGGCGGGACGCTGGGGACGGCGATCATGATTACGCTCTTGGACCACCGCACCACAATTGCCAGCGCCAACCTGGTGCGGTACGCTTCCGCGCAGAACCCTACGTTCGTGCAGTGGTGGCAGACGTACCAGGCGGGGCTGGTCGCGCGCGGGATCAATCCGTGGACCGCGCACCTTCAAGCGCTCTCCGTGCTCAGGCAGCTCATCAGCCACGAGGCGGCCGTGGTCGCCTTCGATTACACGTTCGCCGCGATCGCCACCGTATTTCTCGTCTGCCTCCCGCTCGTGCTGCTGATCCGGCGCGGGACCCCGCTCTCGGAGGAACGCGTCTCCGCGGAGTAGGCTGCTGGTGTGGCGGAGGGGAGTGGGAATCGAACCCACCACGAGCCGTGAGGCCCGTCGGCAGTTTTGAAGACTGCGAGGCCCACCAGGACCCTTGCCCCTCCGTGTTTTACATCCCGCTGCACGGGACGGCACCGGACCGCGCTGCGCCTTATTTTGCTTGCGTTCTAGCGCGATCCCGGTCCGGATCCCCCTCTTCGCCGCGTGGCACGGCGTGACCTTGGATTGCACCGTTTGGAGCGCCGAACATGTGCAAATTGAGTGCAGCCTCGAGACCCTCCGGGAAGACCAGATCGTCGATCCACTCGACCGGCTGCACCGGCAGCCGGCCCATCAGGTGTCCGTAGGTGTCGAGCGTGAAGGCGGCGCTTGCGTGCCCCATCTGGTCGGCGATGTATTTCGGGTGCTTGCCGGCCATGACGAGCAGGCTGGCGTACGTATGCCGGAGGTCGTGAAAGCGGATCCGGTTGACCCCCGCGCGCTTGATGGCGGGCCGGAAGCCATGATCGTACAGCATCCAAGCCGGTAGCGGTTTGCCGCCCGGGCCGGGGAAGATGAGACCGCTCGCCGTCCCGGCCGACAGGGCCGATAGCGCGTGGTGCACCGTCGGCACCATATCGACCGCTCGCATAGAATTGTCGGATTTGGGTCGGCCCAGCACCCCCGTCCGCTCATTGTACGCCGACCGGACCTCGATCTTGCGGGTGGCAAACATCGGCCGGTTCTGCCGATCCCACGCGAGCGCCTGGATCTCCCCCAAGCGGAGGCCCGCAAACAGGGCCACCAGGAACAGCGGCCGCCACGCGTCCGAGGCGTTCAAGGCGAAGCGGCGGATCTCCCCGATCGTCCAGATCTGCGGATCCATGCGACCGATCTTCAGCTTCCGGACTCTGCGCGCAGGGTTGTGCGGGAGATATCCCCAATCGACCGCGGCCTCGAGCATCTGCTTTAGCAGCACCAGGCTGTGGTTCACCGTCCGCGGCGCGATCCGTCCCGC
>DASSXJ010000337.1 GCA_035703895.1 bacterium
AACTACACCATCGCGTCGACCCTGTACGTCCTGCTTGTCGATTGCCGTTAACGCCGGGCATCCTGCGCGTCATCACGCCACTGTGAACAGTCATACGTCGATTGATGATCTCCGTTGAATAACGTTGGCTTTCCATTCACAATTAGGACTACATCATTTCTGTTGTCGGCGTATCGGCAGATACTCCGCGCAATATCCTTGTACACTCTGGTCTCGGGATACGGCGGGACATGCAACTCGTCGAGAGACCAAAAGAAGGGATCCAGCAGGTTTCTATTTGGTTCGGCTCTTAACGTATAGCGTTGTATTGGCAGCGGCAGTCTGTGTTTTGCAGCATCGCTGATATAAATTTGCGCACCATTCGTATTCCCAGAATACAGGGTCGAAGAAAGATAAGAGTCCCAGAGATTGAAGAAACTAAATATAGGCATGATCGCAAAGAGGATCAAGGCGACTCTGTGGAGCGGGAAATCTCTCACCCATAGCACGTCTCGCAAAGAAAAATGCTCCGTTCTCCAGAACAGAATAACGACCAACGATGCCATTGCGACGTTCCATGGCCAGACGACACTGTTCCAGTTATGCCCCAATGGCCCAAGCGTGAAAAGCACAAATCCCATCATCACCAGCGCTAGGATGATTGCATACGTTCGAAACTTTGTCGTTAACACCCCTACACCAATTCCCAGTTCGAGGAACGGTACCATCATGCCCAGGGAGGACGGAACAATCTGAAGCGAGACCGGAAACAGCTGTGTCACCGGCTGGACCATCCATGGAAAAACACCGGATGTAAAAGCGGGATTCATTTTTTGCAATCCACTGAAGATATAAATGCTCGCCACGATCAATCGACTTGTATTGATTACCGCCTGCCGTTTTTCGGTATCGGCGTCATCCCATGAAAACACACCGAGCGTGGCGAGCATCACAAAGTATTGATAAAACCATGGTTGCCAGCGCATCTGGTCACAGAAACCAAAAATGGCGGCCAGGAGTAAGGCAGAGAAGATCAGTATAGATGGTTTTGCGAGAACAAGGATCGCCGACAGCAGTCCGAGCAAGAGCACGTACATAATTGTTTCAACCGATGGCGGCATCGTTGGGAAATTGGCTAGAACCGGCGCGTGCGGAAAAAACCGTCCACCCGTCCAAAGTTTCATTGAAAGTAATAAGCCGGCAATAAGACCGCCAATGACGACACGCTTGAGCCAGAAGACCCTGCTTGCTCCCACGACCTACAGGCCGGTGTGGATGCGGTTGTCCAGCGCCAGGTGGCCCGGGCCGGTCAATAAGAGCGAGAGCATCATCGCCAGCAACGCCCAGTCCCATTCCCAACCGCCGTTGGCCAGCAGAAAGCCCTTGTCCCACTTGACCTTGAGGATGATCACCACGAACTCGATGGCCAAGACCAGGGCCGCAAGACGCGTGAACAACCCGATCAGCAGGCAGACGCCGCCCGCGAGTTCGGCGATCCCCACGACATAGGCCATGAGCGCAGGGCTCGGGACCCCCATGCCTTTGAGATAGCCGGCGAAGCCCTTGGGTCCGGGCTGCGCGCCGACGAGTTTCGGATACCCATGCACGACAAAGGTAATGCAGGCCCCCAGGCGAATGAGCGTCGGGCCCCACGCAGCATAGCTCCCCAAGAAGTCCAGCATGATTGCCCCCCCTTTTGATGGAGCATCGGTGTCACGTGCCCTCGCAGACTCCCCCAGCGCTGTACCGCAGCATCTTCTTCTTGACACCCGTTCTCCCTACTTCTTATACTGGACTTCGGCACTGGTCCAACCACTGGGCCACGTCTGAACGCGAGGTCGGACAACATTTCCAACGCTGCCAGCAGGCCTATCAGAGACGGCTTGGAGCCGGTACGGCGAACGAAGGTCTACGCCGAGGTGGCGTCCCAGATCCACCGCCTCATCGCCCAAGGCCGACTCGAGCCGGGCGATCGGCTGCCCCCCGAGCGGGAACTGGCCGAGATGTTCGGCGTGAGCCGCACCTCCGTCAGGGACGCGATCCGGGTCCTCGAGATGCGCGGGCTGGTCGAGCCCCGGCACGGTGAGGGCACGGTCGTCAAGCAGATCCCCATCGACGCGATCGTCGGCCCGCTCGCGGATGCGCTTGCAGCGTCGAAGGATCTTACCGCAGACCTCTTTGATATGCGCCGGATGCTCGAGCCTCCGCTGGCCCGGGTGGCCGCGCTTCGTGCGACCGACGAGGATATCACGGCCATGGAGAACATCCTGGCCCGTCAGGCGGAGCGCGTTCGGGCCGGCGGGATCGCCATCGAGGAGGACAACGCGTTTCACTACCGGATCGCCACCGCCGCGAAAAATCAGGTGGTCCTCAGGTTGATGGACGTGGTGATGGACCTGCTCCGCGAGAGCCGGGCACGGTCGCTGCAGGGTCCGGGACGGGCGGAGATGTCCCTCGAGGGTCACCGCCGCATCCTGTCCGCCATCCGTGATCGCGCGCCGGATGCCGCGGCGGAGTCGATGCGGCTCCATATCGAAGAGATTGAACAGGTGCTGTCCCTACCGGGTGAGCCCGGTTCGGGACAGGCCGCGCGTGGTCGGAGATCCGAGTACGGCGAGAAGGCAGGTCCTGTCCCGGGCGTGCCTGGCGCCACTCGGTCGACGTCCGGCGCCGGGACGTAACGCCCGGCAGAGGGGGTGTTGCATGGCACGCACGATCTCGGTAGAGGTGGTCTACCGAGGGATCTACCAGAAGACGCTGGCCAAGAACATCTGCCGCGGCATCGTGCTGGCCGCACGCAAAGAGGGCAAGATCGGCATCTCGTTCGGGCGCTATGGGGATTCTCCCGAGCGAAACGGCATTCCCGCCAAGAACTTCGCGATCGTCGCGCCGAACGAGGAGGAGCTCCAGCTCAGCATGGCCCAGTATGAGCCTGAGCAGACCGACGTCACGATCAGCGTGGACGACATGTTGTGCAAGGGCGTCGAGTCGTGGGCGTGGTACGGCCTTCAGCCGATCAATCAAAAGGTTCGGGACAGCGGGACGCTGATCGTCACCTCGATGCTGGCCGCCGAGGAGCTGATCAAATTCTGCCACACCAAGCCCCACCCCTACCGGCTGGCGGTGATCCAGGCGATCCCAAGCTTCTCCGGCCTGTGGGTGTATAAAGACGACCATACCGACGCCCGAATCCTCGGTGCGCTGCCGAAGGTCTGCCCCGAACTCGTCAGCCTGGACAGCATCGTGGCCGCGATCAAGGACGAATGGAAGGACGACCTCAAAGTGCGATCCGCCCGCCGGTCGTGCGAGCAGACGATGGCCCGCACGGTCGCGCCCGGCGAAGGCAACCCCGAGGTGCCGTACACGTTCGACATGCCCGGTTGGACCACGATGCGCGAGGGCGTGACGATCGACGGGATCCGGCTCGGCGAGCCGATCAAGTTTGGCGATCAGATCGGCGGGTATCGCCCCGCGCGGAATCCGTACTTCAAGAAGTTTTCCACCCGCACGATGCGCCCGGTGATCGATTTCGACAAGTGCATCAAATGTACGCTCTGCTGGCTGCAGTGCCCCGACTCCTGCTTCGATGTGACGCCCGACCAGACCTACGATTTGAACGCCGAGGCGTGCTGCGGATGCGGTGTGTGTGAGGCGGTGTGCCCCGTCGACAACTGCGTCACGATGGTCAACGAAGCCGCCTTCACCGACAACCAGAGTCAATGGGAAGCGTACAAGAAGGACAAGGTCGCCTACAAGGCGTGGGTGGAGGCCAAGATCAAGGAACAGCCGGAGCGCTCACACGGGTTTCGGTACCGAGGGCAGTATCAGGAGCAGGTTGCCAAGATGGGCGTCGCCGCGGACGCGGGGGAGACGGTGGGCGCGGATCCGGGAGGGCAGGAGGAGATGGGGGTTGGCGCCGGCGGAGGTGAGGAGTAATGGATGCTGATGCGGCAACCGCGGTCCGAGTCGCCGCGGCGGAACAGGAGGCCTTGATCAGCGGCAGCGAGGCGGTCGCCGTCGCCACGAAGCTGGCCGACGTGGACGTGCTCACCGCGTACCCAATCCGGCCCTACGACACGTTGATGCAGTACGTGGCGAAGCAGATCGCGAACGGCGAGCAGGACGCCGAGTACATCGTCGCCGAGAGCGAGCACAGCCAGTTCGAGATCGCCAAGCACGCGGAGGCGGTGGGGGCGCGCTCGATGTGCGGCTCGAGCGGGGTGGGCTGGTGCTACGCGTTCGAGGCGATCGCCGTGACCCCGGCCCTCCGCCTGCCGCTCGTGGCGATGGTCGGCAACCGGGCCCTGGACGATCCCGGGGCGTTCGGCACGGAGCACAACGACGCGCTGGCGGCCCGAGACCTGGGGTGGATGCACGTCTGGGTCGACACCGCGCAGGAAGCGCTCGACACCACGCTGATCGCCTACCGGGTGGCAGAGGACCGCCGGGTCTTTCTCCCGTGCGCGATCAGCACCGACGGCGCGTTCCTCACGCATTCCCAGTCGCTCGTCAAGGTCCCGCCGAAGGCGTGGGTCGACGAGTTCCTGCCTCCCTACAACAGGGGCGACCTTGTGTTTCATCCCGACAACCCAATCACGATCGCCCCGCAGGTCAACGAGGACTGGTTAATGGAGATCCGCCGCCAGACCGACCAGGCGATGCGGAACGCCCGAGGCGTCATCGAGGAAGCCTACCAGAACTTTCGGCGGATCTTCGGCCGCGGCGACGGAAATCCGTTCTTTGAAGAATACCAGACCGACGACGCGGAGATCGTCCTGCTCGGCATGGGGACGTTGTCGATGCCGGTCAAGGTCGTGATCCGGAAGCTCCGCGAGCAGGGCCACAAGGTGGGGTTCGTCCGGATCCGGTGGTTCCGGCCGTTCGACTACGAGCGGCTCGGGCCGCTGCTGGCGCGCTTTGCGGCGGTCGGCGTCATCGACCGAGACTTCTCGATGGGGTCGCCGTTCAACAGTGGGGTGCTGGCCAACGAGATCCGCTCGGTCCTCTACGCCCAAGACAAACGCCCGCCGGTCGTGAGCTTCATCGCGGGGCTCGGAGGGCGCGAGGTGACGATTCCGGCGGTCAAGGAGATGATCGAGCAGACTCGCAAGGCCGCCGAGACCGGCAAGGCGCCGCTGGACACCCAATGGATCGGCGTACGCGCCTAGGAGGGATGAGCGATGGACACATCTGAGGCCGCGATGTTGGATTCGCCGGTGCCGGTGCTGGAGCCGATCAAAGGGGTCAAGAAGGCCCCGCTCGAGGAGTACTTTACCTCCGGCCACCGGACGTGCCAGGGGTGCGAGTCCGCCCTCGTGATGAAGTTGATGGTGAAAGCGGCGGGGCCGCGCACGGTCGTGCTCGGGAGCACCGGGTGCATGTACGTCGCGAATACGACGTATTACAGCACCTCGTGGGTGGTCCCATGGATGCACACCCAGCTCGGCTCGTCAGGCTCCGCGGCGGTCGGGACGGCCGCGGGCTACCGGGCGCTCATGCGGAAGGGCAAGATCAAGCGCGAACCCATCAACGTAATCTCCTTCTGCGGGGACGGCGGAGGGGCCGACATGGGGCTGTCGGCGATCTCCGGCGCGCTGCAGCACATGGACTACAACCACTTGATCCTCCTGTACGACAACGAGTCGTACGCCAACACCGACATTCAGGCCTCGGGCAGCACCCCCTACGGGGCCAACACGACCTTCAGCCCCCACGGGAAGGCCAAGCGAATTCTCCACAAGCGATGGAAGAAGAACATGGCGGCGATGCTCGCCGCGGGGCATCCGGAGTGCAGGTACGTGGGCACGGTGTGCGCCAGTTACGCGGTGGACTTCATGAATCGGATCCGGAAGGCGCTCAGCATCGGCGGCCCGACCTTTATCCATTCCCTGGATCCGTGCCCGAAGGGATGGGACTACGACCCGATGCTCTCGCACGAACTGGGCGAGCTCGCGGTCTTGACGGGGATCTGGCCGATGTTCGAGGTGGAGAACCACCAGCTGCGGCTATACGGGAAGAGCAAGGCGATCGTGGAGGGCCGGCAGAAGCGCCTCCCCGTCCGGGACTACCTGACGAAGCAGGGCCGGTTTGCCCACTTCACCAACGACGACATCGACTACTTCCAGGCGAAGATCGACCAGATGTGGACGAATTGGTTGATTCCCGGGGTGCTTCCGTTCGCGACCGACATCTTGAACGAAAAGGCTCCCGCCTAGAGACGCGGAGCGTCCGGTCCTGAAGGGACCGGGAGGACAACTGCATAGGAGCGTGGCTTCGCGATCTTGGGGCGCGAGGTGACGGTGGGTGGGTGCAGCAGGGCTTTCTCTCGACGTCAGGTCAACCTGGCCGGCGGGGGGGAGTCCTTTGCATTTGGGAACAGGGAAGTGCCTTTTTGCAAACGGCCGGCGCGCATTGAAGTCTAACCGCATTCTCGCAGGGAGGGATGCGTGATGGCGACGCTGAGCAATCGGTGGGTTCAATTGGTGATTGGTATCATCGTCATGGTGATGATCGCGAACTTGCAATATGGATGGACGCTGTTCGTCAATCCCATCGCGGCCAAGTTCCATTGGACCAAGACCGCGATTCAGGTGACGTTCACGCTCTTCGTGCTCACCGAGACATGGTTGGTGCCGTTCGAAGGGTACCTCGTCGACCGCTTCGGCCCCAGCCTGTTGGTGGCGATTGCGGGCGCGTTGGTTGGTACGGCGTGGATGATCAACGCGCATGCCACTTCGCTCACGATGCTGTACGTGGGCGGCATCGTCGGGGGGCTCGGCGCGGGCATTGTCTACGGTACCGCGGTCGGGAATGCGCTCAAGTGGTTCAGGGATCGCCGGGGGTTGGCCGCGGGTCTCACCGCCGCCGGATTCGGTGCCGGCTCGGCGCTGACGATCATCCCCATCTACAACATGATCCAGCACAGCGGATATCAGTCCACGTTCCAATACTTCGGGATCCTGCAGGGGGCCGTGGTCCTCATCGCCGCGGTGTTCCTCCGGTCCCCGAAGCGCGGTGATGTGACCGCGACTGTCAGACCGCGGGTTGCGCAGAGCGGGCGGGACTTCACCTGGCAGGAGACGATCAGGCATCCGGCCTTCTGGCTGCTGTACGTGATGTTCACTATGGTGGCGACCGGCGGCCTCATGGCCACCGCTCAACTCGCGGTGATGGCGAAAGACTATAAGGTCGCCGACATCCCCGTGTCGCTGTTGGGGATCACCCTAGCCGCGCTCCCCTTCGCGCTCTCGCTCGACCGCATCATGAACGGCGCGACCCGGCCGTTCTTCGGATGGGTCTCGGATCACATCGGCCGGGAGAACACCATGTTCATCGCGTTTAGTGCAGAGGGGCTGGCGATCATCCTGCTGCTCCGGCTGGCCCATATCCCGATCATGTTCGTGGTGCTCTCAGGGCTGGTCTTCTTCGCCTGGGGCGAGATCTACAGCTTGTTCCCAGCCATCGCGGGCGATCTGTTCGGACAGAAGTATGCCACAACGAACTACGGCGCGCTGTACACCGCGAAGGGGACGGCGTCCCTGCTCGTGCCGATCGGCAGCCTCCTCGCGGCGTCGACCGGAAGCTGGGTGCCGATCTTCGCGCTGGCGATTGCGTTTGATTTTATCGCTGCGCTCCTTGCGCTGTTCGTCCTGAAGCCGCTGCGGTCCCGAGTGGTCTCCCAGACCGCGACGATGGTGCCGGCCACCGGGGGTGGAGAGTAATGGCCGAACAGGATGCCCATCCCGACGGGCGGGCGGCACGGTGTCGGAGACTTGGTTTGACGGTCGTGCAAAACGCGTGCTAGAATGGCCGGCGAGACGATGAAGACTCCCCCGCCCGGCGGCCGGTCGAGGTAGCGGCCGGGGAGCAGGGAGCGCGTGGTGTTGCGGGAGCCTCCCGTCCCGTGGGGACGTGGAGGCTCCCGGCCTAAACGGGAGGCATCGAGCATGTCCCACCCTTCGGTGTCCCAATCTGCTGAGGACCGCGGGTACGTCAAGGAGATCCCGTCCAAGTCCCAGCACTTCGCCGATTGGTACACCGCCGTCATTCTCAAGGCCGAACTCGCGGACTATTATCCCGTGCACGGGTGCACGGTCATCCGGCCCTACGGGTATACGATTTGGGAATTGATGCAGCAGGGGCTCGATCGCCGGTTCAAGGCCACCGGCCATGTGAACGCGTACTTTCCGCTGTTCATCCCGCAGAGCTTCCTGCAGCGAGAGGCGCAGCACGTCGAAGGGTTCGCGCCCGAGGTCGCGTGGGTGACCCGAGGCGGCGGCGAAGAACTCAGCGAGCCGCTCGCGGTGCGGCCCACGTCGGAGACCGCGATCGGGCACATGTACGCCCGGTGGATCCAATCCTATCGGGACCTTCCTGTGTTGATCAACCAGTGGTGCAACGTGGTGCGCTGGGAGAAGGCCACCCGGCCGTTTCTCCGCACGATGGAGTTTCTGTGGCAGGAGGGCCACACCGCTCATCGGACGGGGGAAGAGGCCGAGGCGGAGGCGCGCCAGATGCTCGACGTCTACCGGGATTTCGCGGAAACGGACTTGTCGATTCCCGTCCTGGCCGGTCGCAAACCCGACAGCGAAAGGTTCCCGGGGGCCCTGCACTCGTATACGATCGAGGCGCTGATGCCGGACGGCCAGGCGCTGCAGGCCGGCACGTCGCATAACCTCGGCCAGAACTTTGCTCGGGCGTTCAACATCAAGTTCCTCGACAGCGACAACACCGAGAAGTACGTGTCGACGACGTCGTGGGGCGTTAGCTGGCGCATGGTCGGCGGGCTCATCATGGTGCACGGCGATGATCGCGGGTTGGTCCTGCCGACCAAGGTGGCCCCGATTCAGGCCGTGATCGTCCCGATTCTCACCGGGAAGGCTCACGAGGATGTGCTGGCCGCATCCCGCTCGATCGCCGCGCGCCTGGGCGCGGTCGCACGGGTGAAGCTGGATGACCGCACGGAGGTCACCCCCGGCTGGAAGTTTAACGACTGGGAGATGCGCGGGGTCCCGCTGCGGATCGAGCTCGGGCCACGCGATCTCGGGCAGCGGCAGGTGGTCCTCGTCCCGCGCGTCGGAGGAGGCCGGCGGCCCGTCCCCCTGGATGGGATCGTCGACGCGGTCTCTGCGGCGCTGCAGGAGGTCCAGCAGGCGTTGTTCCGGCAAGCCAAAGCGTTCCTCGACACGCATATCGTCTCGGCCGCGACCCGCGAAGAGGCCGTCGCCGCCATCGCCGCGCGCAAGGGATTTGTTCGCCTGGCATGGTGCGGAGGAGCGGAGTGCGAGCAGGCGCTCCGCCGTGACACCGGGGCGTCGCCCCGGTTGATCTCCGACGAGATCGCCTCTGGAGCCTGCGCGATCTGCGGTGCGGCCGCGCGTCACATCGTGTACTACGCGCGCGCCTATTAGCCGCCTGGGTAAGGTCGACATGGATTCGCCGCCGGCGTCGGTCCCATCGCGTCACGCTCTGAGGCCGGCGGTGCTCGTGGGTGTCCTTGTGGTTGTCGCCGCGGGGCTGGTCTGGGTCGCCTCGCGGCATCCGGGGACGGAGCCGGCGCGGCCGTCCGGGTTCGAGGGACTCGGTGATGGCGCCCCGCCGGTCGGACACCGGGCCCCCGACTTCTCCCTGCCGCTGCTCAACGGCGGGACGTTCAGCCTGCACAGCGTCAAGGGAAAACCCGTCGTCCTCAACTTCTGGGCCGCCTGGTGCGCGCCGTGCCGCGCAGAGACGCCGATGCTGGTCCGGCTGCAGAAGGTGTACGGCCCGCGGGGCCTGCAGTTCGTCGGGGTCGATAGCGAGGACCAGATCGCGGACGCGCGCGCGTTTGCCGCGCAATACCATGTGGACTATCCTCTTGTCCGCCTGGACGACGAACGGCTCATCGACGCCTACGCCATCCCGGGGTTGCCGACGACCGTCTTTATCGGGGCCGACGGAATCGTCGTCGGAAAGGTGGTTGGCGGCTTCGTTGGGCCCGAGGGAGAAAAGTTGCTCATCGCGCGGCTAGACCGCCTCCTCGCGGGCGCCCACCGCTAGGCGCAGGGAATATGGCTGCCATCGTGTAACATACAGCAGTCCCGCGTTGGGTTTGATCGTGCGCCAATGTGCGTTGCTGTCCGGGGGTGATAGATGTCGTCTCGCGTGAGGCTGGCCGGGGCGCTTCTCGCAGGGTGCCTTGGACTCGCCGGCTGCACCGGCAAAGACATCCTGGCGATGCGGAAGCACCCGGAGGCGGCACAGCCGGCGGCGACCGTCACGCCCGGGGCGACCACGCCGGCGCCTGCGGTGACCGGCCCCGCTATCGCGGCTACGACGGACTACCCCAAGAACCCGAACTCGCCGCGCCCCGAGCCGCCGGCGCAGTTCGCCTCGATCAAGAATCCGCTTCAGCCCACTCCGGACAATCTGGCCAAGGGGAAGGCGCTCTTCGACACCAACTGCGCCGTGTGCCACGGTCCAACCGGCGCCGGGAACGGGGCGGCCGCGGCGGCGCTCAACCCGAAACCGGCCAGTTTTGCTACGCCGATCCACACCAAACTGCCCGACGGCTATTGGTTCTGGCGGCTGTCGAAGGGCGGCGGCGTCCCCCCGTTCAGCGCGGCAGGGTCCGCGATGCCGCCGTGGGAGGGGAGCCTCAGCGCGGACCAGCGCTGGCTCGTGATTTTATACGAGCATACCTTCTCGGCGAAAAAGTAAGGCACGGTGATGCCAACCGGTGGGATCCTCATTCGCCACTGATCGCGTGCGGGCGGCGCTGGCCGAGCGCGATCTGTCGGTCGAGATCCTTGAATTCCCGGAGAGTACCCGGACCGCCGCAGAGGCGGCGCGCGCGGTCGGGGCCACCGTCGCCCAGATCGTGAAGTCGCTCCTGTTCATCGCCGACGAGCGGCCGGTCCTGGTGCTGGCTTCCGGCGCGAACCGCGTGGATCTCAAGAAACTGGCGGGGCTCGTTGGCGCCACGCGGGTCGAGAAGGCCTCGGCCGAAATCACTCGGGCGCTGACCGGGTTCAGCATCGGCGGCGTCCCTCCGGTAGGCCATCTGACCGTGCTTCCTGTGGTTCTCGATGAAACGTTGCTACAGCACCAGGTCGTGTACGCCGCCGCCGGCACCCCACACGCCGTGTTTGCCATCGACCCACACGCGCTCGTGCGGGCGACCGGGGGGGTCATCGTAAATATCGCCGAGGTGCCTTCGGTTCCCTGACCCGGGCACCCGTCGCCCGCTGCCCCTCCGCGGGCGCGGCCCTTGATCCCCGGAACAC
The DNA here is from genome assembly GCA_035703895.1 of bacterium. NCBI lineage: Bacteria > bacterium. The sequence continues at coordinate 11,244 of DASSXJ010000337.1, forward strand.
TGCATGGTATGCTACGTGTTGCCTTCGGGGCAGGGTGAGCCGGGCGCGTTGCCCGGCAATTCCCGATCGGCGGTACAGCCCGCGAGCCCGTTCGCAATGTGCGGACGGGTAGGATCTGGTGAGAGTCCAGAGCCGACGGTATAGTCCGGATGGAGAAGGCGTGGACCGGTGTCTGCCACTGATGGGGTGGCACCGGCCCGTTGGACGTTCTGCCCCGGGGCATTCGGCTCACGGGGTGTTTTTGTTGGGTGTTGACGCGGGTCGAGATGAACGGTATATGCGCGAGGCCCTAGGACTCGCGCAGCGCGGCGCGGGCACGGCGAGCCCGAACCCGATGGTCGGCGCGCTGGTGGTGTCCTCAGATCACGTCGTGGGACGAGGGTACCATGTCCGGCCGGGAACCTCGCATGCCGAGGTGATGGCACTCACGGAGGCCGGGCCCGCCGCGCGGGGCGCGACGCTCTATGTGACCCTCGAGCCATGCGCGCATTGGGGACGGACGCCGCCCTGCGCCGACGCCATCGTCGCCGCCGGCGTCCAGCGGGTGGTGGTCGCCATCGAGGATCCCGATGCGCAGGTGAGGGGCCGCGGGCTGCGGCGACTCGCCGAGGCGGGAGTCGAAACGCGCCTCGGGATTGCGGCAGACGCCGCTCGGCGTCTGAACGAAGCCTACGTCAAGCACCGCACCACGGGGTTCCCGTTTGTCACGGCGAAATGGGCGATGAGCCTCGATGGGCGAATCGCCACACGCGCGGGTGACGCCCGGTGGATTTCTGGGGCGGCCTCTCGCGTGCTCGTCCATGAGCTCCGTGCAGTCTCAGACGCGATCCTCGTCGGTATCGGCACCGTGCTGCGCGACGACCCCCGACTCACCGCGCGCGACCTTGCGGCCGGTCCGATCGGCCGCCAGCCCACGCGGATCGTCCTGGACAGCACGCTGCGGATTCCGCCGGCCGCCCGCGTGCTCGAACGCGACGGTACCCCGGTCATTGTCGCCACGACAAGCCGCTCCCTTCCCGAGGCCCGCCGGAGACTCGAAGCGCTCACCGCGGAGGTCATCGTCGCGGACGGTCAAGGCGGCCGGGTCGATCTCTCAGCGCTGCTGGCGGAGCTCGGCCGGCGCGGCATCATGAGCCTGCTGGTTGAGGGGGGCGAGACGGTCCACGGGGCCTGCATCGATGCCGGACGGGTCGACAAGGTGCTGGCGTTCGTTGCCCCCGTCATCGTGGGCGGGCCGGCCCCAGGTCCGGTGGGCGGCGTCGGGGTCGAGAAGATCGCCGAGGCCTGGCGTCTCACGCAGACGTCGATCCGGCAGGTGGATCAGGACCTCGTCATCGAGGGCTACTTTCCACCCGCGGCGCTGGCGGAGGCTGTGGGCCGCGAGATGAGCACGGGGAGTGAGCGAAAGACAGGGAGGACGCCGTGTTCACCGGCATCGTAGAGGGGACAGGAGTCGTGAGGGCCGCGCGGCCGGGACGCGACTCCGTCCGGCTGCGCATCGAGGCAAGGTGTGATATCGCCGGGACCCGAGTGGGGGACAGTATTGCCGTCAACGGCGCGTGTCTGACCGTGACGGAGTATACCGGCGGCGTTTTCGGCGCGGACGTCACCCAGGAGACGTTGGTGCGGACGACACTCGGCGGGCTCCGGCCCGGGGACGTGGTGAATCTCGAGCGTCCCGTCGCCGTCGGAGCTCGCCTGGGTGGCCATGTGATGCAGGGGCACGTCGACGGCGTCGGCAGGGTGGTGCGCCGGGATCCTCAAGGAGATGCGTGGTGGCTCGAGGTTGACGCGCCGCCTTCGGTGGCCCGGTACATCGTCGAGAAAGGGTCGGTGGCGGTGGACGGCGTCAGTTTGACCGTCGCGCAGCACGAGGGAAGCCGGTTTACCGTGTGCCTCATTCCGCACACCATTTCGGCGACGACGCTGGGACACGTGGAGGCTGGGGCCGGCGTGAACCTTGAGGCGGACATCATCGCGAAGTACGTCGAACGGCTCCTCGGGCCATACGCCCGGGTGACATCACAGGCGACCACCTCGATGGGAAACGGGACGGCCGGCCCGACCGGCAGCCACCCTGCGCCGGAACGAGCTCCCGGAGCGGATCGATGACGGCAGGCCCAAGCGTTCCACGCGCATCGGGATTGGCCGCGATCGAGGAGGCGGTGGCTGCGATCCGGGCCGGCAGGTTCATCATCGTCGTTGACGACGAAGCCCGGGAAAACGAAGGCGATCTGGTCCTCGCGGCCGAGTGTGTCACCCCGGGGGCGATCAACTTCATGGTAACGCACGCCCGGGGCCTCATCACCGTTCCGATGACCGGCGAGCGGTTAAACGCGCTCGATCTCCCGCAGATGGTGGCGCAGAATACATCGCACCAGGGAACCGCGTTCGCCATCTCGGTGGGCGCGAAACACAAGATTACGACCGGGATCTCGGCCCCCGACCGAGCGGCGACGATCCGGGCGCTGGTTGATCCGGCCACGCGCCCCGAGGACCTCAGCCGGCCCGGGCACGTGTTTCCGCTCCGGGCGACCTCCGGAGGGGTTCTGCGGCGAGCGGGCCACACCGAAGCCGCCGTCGACCTGGTCACGCTGGCGGGCCTCGCTCCCGTCGGGGTACTCTGCGAAATCATGAGCGACGATGGGACGATGGCGCGCCTCCCGGAACTTCTCGCGTTCGCGTCCCGTCACGAACTCCCGATCATCTCGGTGGCCGACCTCATCCGCTACCGGCTCGAGCGTGACCGATTTGTGGTCTGCGAGGGGCGCACCCGCCTGCCGACGTCGCTCGGTGAATTTACCGCCGCCGTATACGAGAACACCCTGGATGGGGCGACGCACATGGCGTTGGTCTGCGGCGACATTCGGGGAGAGGACCCGGTGCTCGTGCGGATGCACTCGGAGTGTCTAACCGGGGAAGTGTTCCATTCACTGCGGTGCGACTGTGGCGAACAGCTCCGGCAGGCGCTCGAGGCGATCAGCCGCGAAGGCCGGGGTGTGCTCGTGTACATTCGTCAAGAGGGCCGGGGAATCGGTCTCGCCAACAAGATCCGCGCCTACGCCTTGCAAGACGTGGGCAAGGATACCGTGGAGGCGAACGAACTCCTCGGGTTCGCCCCCGATCCGCGAGACTACGGCGTCGGCGCGCAGATCCTGGCCGATCTCGGACTGCGCCGGATCCGCCTGCTCACGAACAACCCGGCGAAGCGCGTCGGTCTCGAAGGCTACGGGATCGAGGTCGTGAGCCGGGTGCCGATCGAGGTGCCGCCGAACCCGGAAAATTATCGGTACCTGGCCACGAAGCGTCACAAGCTCGGCCATCTCCTCAACCTCGAGTAGCGGGATCGCGGGTGGGCGAAACCTTCCGGGGTGGACGCGAGGGCGCCGGACTCCGCATCGCCGTAGCCGTGAGCAGGTTCAACGAGAACATCACGCGCCGGCTGCTCCAAGGGGCTCTCGGGACGCTGCGTAAATGCGGGGTGGCGGAGGGATCGGTGGACGTGGCGTGGGTGCCGGGGGCATACGATCTTCCGGTGATCGCGCAGACACTGGCCCGCACCGGCCGGTACGACGCCATCGTCTGCCTGGGCTGCGTCATTCGGGGAGAGACGACACACGACCGCTATGTGGCATCCGGCGCGACAACCGGCCTCATTCAGGTTTCTCTCGAATCTTCGCTGCCGGTAACGTTCGGGGTACTCACGACACAAACGTTGGAACAAGCCGAGGCCCGCAGCGGCGGCTCACACGGGGACAAAGGGGAGGACGCGGCGTTTGCCGCGGTAGAGATGGCGTCGGTCCTCCGCCAGATTCGAGACCACGGTTAGTGTTGGCCTGTTCCACCACCGCTGCCCGACGACCCGCTCCCACCGCTGCCTGAGGAACCGCCGCTCCCCGACGTGCCTGTATTGAGCGATGCTCCGGCGTTCACGGAGACGCCACCGCCGTTGACCGACGCACCGCCGTTAACCGATGCGCCGCCACCGTTGACGGATGCGCCGCCGTTGACCGAGGCACCGCCGTTGACCGAGGCACCGCCGTTGACCGATGCGCCCCCGCTGTTGACGGATGCGCCGCCCCCGTTGACGGACGCTCCCCCATTGACGGACGCTCCCCCATTGACCGAGGCGCCGGCGCTGGCCTCGAATGCCCCGGCGGCAACCGAGCCCGCTCCGCCTATCCCCAGGATCCGGTTCAAGTCGTCCAAGACGAGGTATCCAGCACCCAAGGCGTTGACTCGCTGCACCTGACGGATGCTGGGGATGTTCGTTACCTCAATCACATCAGCAAGGAGTGTTCCCGACTCGGAGAGCCGTCCGGACGCGCGTACGGAGTCTAGACGTGTGACCGCGCCGAACGTGGTCCGCAACCCGACGATTCGTGTGTCGGGCATGATCACAATTGGATGTACGCCGTCACTTGAGATGATGAGGGCCGCATTGTTGATTTT